>VXON01000117.1 GCA_009840065.1 Cenarchaeum sp. SB0662_bin_33
GTTAAGGGGTATATATTAGCTGGACGCGGCCGCTTTTTGAAGTACTATAAACAGTTAATGATTGCTATTCAATACAAAAAAATGGTTTAAAATACCCATTATTAAAAAACCATCGATTTTTCATTTAGCGCACGCTTCAACGGTTTTGCGCACGATCAACTTCAAAAAGCAAAACACTCTCGGTTTAATGGTGTCGCAAAACTAACTCTAGTTATAGAAACCTTTTTGAGGACTCAAAACAGTCATGATACATGAGCAACTATGAAGACAGGCTCGATCGCGTACTAGGTTTGGATGATAGTATCAGATTCGTAGCGGTGGCCGATATGGAAGGTAATCTCATAGCCCACAAGGCAAAGCCAGGATTGGCGACGTATTTAGATATCTCCGATACCAAAATGACGTTAAAGCATTCGGTAGCCGCGTGGAAGTCCCGCATGAACCACTATGACAAGATAGGTGCCGGCCTGTATACGCTTGCAGTATATGAAAAGCTGCGTAGGGTCACAGTACCGCTCAAGAGTGGAAATCTCCTCTTGGCCACCTTTGGCAACGAGGGTGGACAGCAGCAGATTATAGACAAGGTACTCAACGAGGTCCTATACCACGACTACACCAAAAGCTAGGTGTTTGTTGTAGGAGATAGACGCAAGGCCTCACATACTTTTGATTATAGGTGCCATTTCAATCATGGTGCATCGGGCGGGGAAGGCCTCTTTGCACCAAGCAACAGACTTCTGGATTTTAGTGTTCGTCGGACCAGTACAAATCCCATGGCAGTGGTGGCCGCACCAAATACAATATTTAGAACATTTGCATTATCTCCTGTAGACATCATTGTAAATATCAGTCCCATAATCATCATGACTCCACCCAGTCCTGCAAATATCATCATTGTGAGTGGTAATTGTTTTGGTTGGGGTCGGGGCCCTGACTTTGTATTCTTTGGTATGACCCCGTTCTTAATTGCCTCATTACATATTACACAGTACTTATGGTGCTTGCCTTCCCGCTTGCCGGATTTTAGAAAGTAGTACTCTACGCCGCACATGTCGCAGGGCGACGCAATGCTGGTTAAACGACCATACTTGTCAAACTCCTTGCCCAGTTCCATCATGCAGGGCTTGCAGTAGTAGCCGGGTATGCGCCACATACGCTGAAACTTGTACTTTTTCCAGCTCAGCGTGCAACCGCATCCGCTACAGTGAGCCATTACTCTTCCTCAGCTGGACTAGCTCTACGGCCTCTGGCGACCTTGGCAATGCCCTGCCTAGCTTCTATTATGGGTAGTCCCACTATGAAGAAGGTAGCGACACTCACCCACACTACGGATATGCCTACCCATAGTGAATAGAACCCTATATCAAAGACATAGTTCGCAAAGAACAGGGGCATGGGCCATGCGATTATCAGAATCAGGGTCATCAGGCCACCACCCTTTAGGCTGAACCTAAAGGCCTTCTTGAGTGTAGCTTCGTTTACTTCCAGCTCGTTCATCTCAGCTTGTGATATATCGACCAGCTTTATACGTTCTTTCATATCAGCCCATTCGAACTTAGTCCTGCTAACCAGACTGCCAAAGCCGGCTATGGCACCACCAGTCAATATGCCTGCAATATTGCCAAAGAGCATTGAATAATTGTCTCCCAAGCTGGCAAGACTGACCTCACCATACTGGGCAGAAGCAACTCCCGTCCAAGTTATCAGTGCAACGATCAGACCTATTATGGCACCCGCCGTGGCGGCATACTTGTTGGTCCGCTTCCAAGTTATCGTCAACGCTATTGGAATGACCGCCGACCCTATGAGAACACCCATGGCCAGATAGACAAAGCCCAAGCTAAGTCCCATCGACAGCAATATCACCGCCAAGCCGCCCATGCCTATGCCAAAGCCGATTATAGTATATCGAGATACCTTGAGTAGTTTTTTACCCGACGCATTCGGATTCTTGTACGTCCTATACACATCATATGTAATCAACGACGAGACAGCAATCAGTTCGGCAGATCCTGCTGATGTAACTGCCATAAACAGCATAGTCAGTACCAATACGGCTCCAACCTCACCCATTAGAACCGATGCGGCAGCAGGCACGGTAAGCCCCAGCTGCACCTCTTCGGGAGTGAGATCCACGCCTAAGGCTACCGCAGTTAGTCCCATGGTGGTGGCCAGCGTAAATGGGATGGCAAACCAGCAGGCACCACCTAGTAAAAAGCCCTTTACAGTGGACTGGGGCCGCGCCGCTATGGCACGCTGCCAGTAAGCTTGGTCTACAAAGACCGTACCAAAGTTTCCAACTATGTTTATGATACCAAATATCAGACCGCCCAGCGAGGCCATAGTCAGATATGCTCCGGCGGCATTCCCCTCCACGGGGTTTATAGCCGCGGCTTCGGTCAGCTTCTCAAACATGCCCTCAACACCACCGGTCACCGGGCTTACAAAGTACACCATTCCTACAAATGTTAAGATCACGATGAATATGATTATAGTATGCATATAGTCAGCCACAAATGTAGCCTTAAGACCACCCACCAGCGTGTATATCATTACACCTATGGGTATCAAGAAGGCCGCCAGTGATATATCCATCCCCGTAAGGCCATTCACAACTGCTGCCCCACCTAGAAGGAGCATTGCAGTAACAATCATGTTTGTCATTAAGGCAAAGACAAGAAATACACGATGTGCCGCCTCGCCATATCTAGCCCGAATTATCTCTAGGAATGTGTGAGCGTTTGGCGCCTTTCGCTTTAATTCTATTGCAAGTATTCCAAATAGCAGTACCTGTATTGATGCACCTGCTGCATACCAGAAAGGTCCACTGATACCATACTGATAAGCTACGGTTGATGACTGTAGTAACGTGGCCGCCCAAGTCCAAGCGGACACTATTGCCGCGGCCGTAAGACCTGTCTTTATTACCCGGCCTGCGGTATTAAACCACTCAGAGGTCTGTGAGACACCAAGGTATCTCTCCTCTATCTTGGTCTCTATTGTAATTACAATAGCAAATACTGCTCCCAATCCAACGACTATAAACCAGCCCCAGGACTCATCAAGCACATCACCTATGGCGAACCCCTCGCCGATGGCTCCTGCTGCATATGCAGACGATGGGATCATGGCAGCTCCAACACCTAGAACCATCAAACACAGTATAGTGTGATTCAACATGTATACTATTACATAACATAGTACTAGATCTTTTACGGGGTAATTTTTCTTATATAGCTGTTATAGAATGATGGAAATCTGGTACTTGGTCAGGGCGTGTCTATTTTTCCAAACAAGAGACTGTTTTTCGCACATGGATACCGTGCCTGCCGGCTCTCCCTACAGAGGCGAAGTATTTTTCAGATTGCACAAGTGGTAATTTGTCCAGTTGTATATACAAAATACCCCAAGCCACACAGAGTCAATTTTGGTAGTTTAGAGGGATGGGGATTTGCCATACAGGTAAGCAATGTCAAAATGCATGGTTGGTTAACCAGATTACACCGGTCAGGTATACGGTATATGCAGACACACAGACGAGAACAGATACAGACTATGGAATTTCAGATGTGTCCATACAACGCCTACAGACCATCGTGTATGCTGTAATCCAAGTCTAGTTCTGGGCCGAGATGGTGAAAGGATACAATGGCGCAGTAGGGCACTGTGCGGCAGACACCCACGGTAGGAGACAGCTAGATACAGAAGGTTCTATGTGTCCGTCTATGAGACATATGATGGGCATATGAAACTTCAGGTAGAATATATGACGCTGGGAGATGTAATGATCTCGCAGGCGCGAATTATTCGTTTGTGCCCGAGGAGTCTGCCAACCTGACCAAGTCTCTACTATCTAATGTCAAAAATCTGTCGATGTCGGCAGTATAATATAGTGGCTGCAAACGTGCCCGGCTACAGATACTAGATGGTTATGCCTGTTCAGTCCAGTATGGCGCCCATGCATAAAGGATGGCCTTGTACTTTAAGAGATATGTACAGTCTGACCAAGTACGATAGCATTAGTAGAGATTATAGAGACGAGACATTGACACCCGGCTAGCAGGCTCACCATCAGATACGACATTACCATCAAGGCGCACTTCGTATGTCTCAGGATTTATCTGAATGTCCGGGGTTGCATCGTTATACATCATGTCTTGTTTTGTTATGTTTCTACAGTTTTCTACGGCTACAAACTGCCTGTTTCCATGCACATGGCCTCCCTCCAGCGCAAGTTTGGATGTGAATGTTACTGCAAGCGAGTTGCGCGCCGTTCCCAGCGCCCCCCACATTGGACGATACATTATGGGTTCTGTGGTGGGGATTGACGCATTTGCATCACCCATCAGGGAGTAAGCAATCATGCCGCCTTTGATTATCATCTTTGGTCGTACTCCAAAGAATTTGGGACTCCACATTACAATATCTGCAAGTCTTCCAGGCTTTAGCGTACCCACGTGTTTTGATATGCCGTGGGCTATGGCCGGATTTATGGTTATTTTTGCCAGATATCTCTTGATTCTAAAGTTGTCGTTGTCACCGGTCTCCACACTCAGGCGGCCCTGAGACATCTTCATACAGTCTGCAGTCTGCCAGTTTCGGAGTGTGACCTCGCCCACACGGCCCATAGCCTGGCTATCAGACGACATCATGCTTATGACTCCCATATCATGCAGTATATCCTCCGCAGCAATGGTTTCACGCCTTATGCGGGATTCGGCAAAGGAGACATCCTCTGGCACTGATGAGTTTAGATGGTGGCAGACCATCATCATATCCAGATGTTCCGCAAGTGTGTTTATTGTAAATGGTCTTGTGGGGTTTGTGGATGATGGTAGTACATTACTCTCACCGGCCATCTTCATTATGTCGGGCGCATGTCCGCCCCCGGCACCCTCGGTATGATAAGTATGAATTGTACGGCCGTCAATGGCAGATATGGTGTCGTCCACATAGCCACACTCATTTAGTGTGTCTGTGTGTATAGCCACCTGTGTATCGGTCCTGTCAGCCACAGTCAGTGCCGCATCTATTGTAGCCGGTGTCGTGCCCCAATCCTCGTGTAGTTTCAGGCCGCAGGCTCCCGCCTCCACCTGCTCTAGCAGGGCATCAATCTGTGAGTCGTTTCCCTTGCATAAGAACCCCATGTTAACGGGAAACTCCTCGGCAGCCTCCATCATACGATGCAGGTTCCATCTGCCAGGCGTACAGGTGGTGGCATTGGTCCCATCAGCAGGTCCCGTACCTCCACCAATCATTGTAGTGATGCCCGAGCAGATGGCATCTATCACCTGCTGTGGTGATATGTAGTGCACATGGCTATCGATGGTACCCGGCGTGCATATCGTATGCTCGCCGGCTATCACCTCGGTAGTAGACCCTATGGTCATATCCGTCCCACTCATGGTATCGGGGTTTCCAGCATTTCCCACCCCCACAATTCGGCCGTCCTTTATACCAATATCGGCCTTGACTATACCTAGTATGGGATCCAGTACTATGGTGTTTGTAATCACCAGATCTAGGGCATCCGCATCAGATACGCCACTGGCCTGGCCCATGCCGTCCCGGATACTCTTGCCGCCGCCAAAGACTGCCTCGTCCCCGTATCGTATCAGGTCCCTTTCAATCTCCATAATGAGGTTGGTATCTGCTAGCCGTATGCGATCACCGGCAGTGGGCCCGTACAGGGATGCATATCGCCGGCGCGGTATACTACATGTCATATCCCCCTATACCCCCTTTGGGTGGCCAGTTTTTTGGCATCCTCATACCTCTGCTCCAAGGAACCGTTGACTAGGCCACCAAAACCATATACTGCCATGTTGCCTCCATACCGTACAAGTGGGACGGTCTTGGAATCACCAGGCTCAAACCGTATGGATGTTCCTGATGGTATATCCAAGCGAAACCCATACGACTCCTGACGGTTAAATCTGAGCATCTTGTTAGCCTCAAAGAAGTGTACGTGGCTTCCCATCTGAATCGGCCGGTCCCCGGTATTCTCCACCTCAACTGTACGGGTCGGCATGTCCTCGTTGGCCTGTATTGTTCCCTCCGATATATAGTACTCACCAGGAATCATCATGTATCACCTTATTGGATTATGCACTGTTACCAACTTTGTGCCATCATCAAATGTCGCCTCAACCTGTACCGAGTCTATCAGTTCTGCAACACCGGGCAGTACATCATCATTGGACAGTACGCTGCGCCCCGAGTTGGTCAATTCAGCTACCGAGCGTCCGTCCCGGGCACCCTCAAGGACATGGTCCGCTATAAGTGCGACCGCCTCGGGTCTATTCAGTTTCAAACCCCTTCCCTGTCGTCTCCGAGCCAACTCTGCTATCAAAAATATCTGCAGTTTGTCCGTCTCACGGGGTGTCAGCATCATTACCATATTGCAGAAACCGTACTTAATAATCATTAATTGTACCGGTATGACATGATCAGGGTTGATACGGTCTTGGATTACGCACCACGCACAGAAGATTTGGATGTCATATCATTAAGCAGGATGGAGATGCAGAAGAGGCGTATCCGGCGGCAGTCAAGGAAGGGTTATGATGTGGGGATTGACTTGCGTCCAGGCGATACACTGTACAATGGCGCCATACTACAGGGTGATGGATATATGGTAGTGATACAGCAGATGCCCGAGTTGGTAGTTGTCATAAATCTGCCCGCAAATATTGCGCCGTCCACGCTTGTACTGCTAGGCCACATATTGGGCAACCTACACCGCCCCATCGACATACAGAATAGTCACATACTGCTTCCCATACAGCATAAATCCGAAGAGGTGACATTTCGGCATACACTAGACGCACTGGACATACGTGACATTTCAATCGAAGAGCGGATATTCATACCACATAGTAGCGCCAATGTGAGCGGCCATGCGTGACATACTAAACATGATGCAGTTATGTGACAGTATGTTCCCGTCCGGACTGTTCAGCACATCCAATGGAATCGAGTCCATGTATCTTGCCGGAGAGATAACATCGGCTAGGGATTTGGAGGAGTTCTGCTCCACATATCTGCAGAACCAGGTGGGGCCAACCGATTGTGTGGCAGCCACACTAGCATACAAGTATGCCACCACACATGACACGGAGAGGATAGAGGAGTTGGACCAAAAGATGGCCGCCATTAAAACCATACAGGAGACGCGTAAGGCACATCAGAGGTCGGGCATGCAGACGGCGCGATGTGCTGCCAGTTTTGTGAAACATGATACTCTTGGCTGGTACGTGCAGTATGTGGCAGGTACGAAACGTGGTTCACACCCAATTGCCATTGGCATATGTTGCCGGGCCATGGGTTTGGATGGCAGGAGGGCATCGTTGGCCACATCGTATGGTTTTGTGTCAGCAAGCATGGGGGCCGGCCTGAGGCTAGGCATAATACACCATATCGAGTCACAGCAGATTATGAGTGCACTTCAACCAGAGATATTACGGGCCGCAGAGTACGGATATACCGCAGAAGAGATGTGGCAGTTCTGCCCCCAGGCAGAGATAATGCAGATGTCTCATGAGGATATGGATGCCAAGATGTTTATTACATAATCGAACCGTACATGATGGTGTTGAGTAGGATTCCCCGTATTGGTATTGGGGGCCCCGTAGGCTCCGGCAAGAGCCTGTTAATAGAACGAATGGTACCCATACTGCATGACCGAGGCTATACGTCCGGCATAATATCAAATGATGTCATATCAAAGGAGGACGCGGACAGAATTCGGTCTACACTCTCGACCAAGCTGGGCATTGTACCCGAAGACTTGGTGGTGGGGCTGGCGACCGGTGGTTGTCCCCACACGGCCGTGCGCGAAGACCCATCCATGAATCTGGCAGTCATAGAGGAGATGGAGCAGAACCATCCCGAACTGGACATAATAATCGTAGAGAGTGGTGGTGACAACATCACCACAACTTTTAGCCCCATGCTGGCAGACTATTTCATGTATGTGATAGATGTGGCTGGCGGCGACAAGTATCCCCGCAAGGGCGGCTTAGGCATACAGGGTTGTGATCTTTTAGTTATAAACAAGATAGATTTGGCTCCATACGTGGATGCCAGTCTAGATGTCATGAAAAAAGACTCGATGCGCATAAGGGGTCAGAGACCGTTTTTGATGGCCGACTGTAGACACAACACGGGCGTAGACAGCATAGTAGATCGTATAATATCAGATATTTTGTTTGATCAAACACCAAAGGCACACATGCAATGACATACAATGTTGGAAGGCAGGGCATGCTGCGGTTAGTCTTGAATGGAGGTAAAAAGACCACCATCTCCGAGCAGTTTATACAGGCGCCATACCACATACAGAGAGCCATACATTGTGATGATACAATGCAGGACATGGCGCATCTATACATGATGAGTAGTTCGGGTGGCATTCTTGGTAACGACAGTCATGCGATACGGGTAACACTAAAGGATAAGGCCCGGGCCCGTCTAATGACCCAGGGGGCCACCCGCATATACGATACGCAGGATGGAACCGCCACTCAGGGCATATCCATCACTTTAGAGCAGGACTCGTATCTGGAGTTTCTACCAGATATCACAATACCATACAAGAACTCCAGATATGAGCAGAGTGTGGATATAGTGTGTCACCAGTCGGCGACTATGATATACACCGAGACGTTATCACCAGGACGGAGGGCTTTTGGAGAAAGTTTTGATTATACATTGTACAAAAATGTAGTCTCCGCCAAGAGTGATGAGGGCGCATGGATATTGCACGATGCAGCCCTGATAGAGCCTGCCCGTCGTAGTGTCCAAAAGTACGGCATAATGGGCCTATACGACACCCTGTGCACCGTATACATACTAGCCCCCGGCAGCATAGTACCTAGAATGTATGATGGTGTAAACGATGCAATACGACACCAAAACGATATTCTGGGTGGTGCTAGCATCATACATGATAAGGCTGGAATCATAGTGCGAATACTCTCCAATAAAACCGAGACCATACAGCGCGTCATAGATAGAATTGTGCATGTGGTACGATATTACAGATTCAGTCCAGTAGCATTACGGGGCGGCGCGTAGACCTTATGATATTTTGAGTTACATGGCCTAGTGTGTTGTCAGTGTCACCCAAGCCTCGGCGCCCCATGGCTATCATATCCACATTAAGGCTCTCGGCCATCTCGACTATCCGGGTGGATGGATCTCCAACCCTTACCAGGCGATGCACATCGCCGGCCTCCCTTGGCGCCACAACACTCTGCAAAACCAAATGGCCCTCTTTCTGCATCTGATATGTGATATCCCCATCATTTTCTTTGTGACCCTCAGGCCACTCTATAACGTATAGCAGATATAGTCTGATGCCGGCCATCTCCCGGAGCAGGTGGTGCATCTTGCTCATGACGCGCAGTGATTGGATTGAGCCATCCACCGGTACAAGAATGCTGGTGGCGGGCGCACCCATTACATCATTTTGAACAGGTACTGCCTCATGATCCTCTTTCGTACCGGTATGTGATATGACTTGCCATATGCTTCGCCTAGCCTCAAAGAGTGGTAATACCACCACAGTGATGGCGCCGGCCACAGCCCATAAGGCAGCCAGCCATATCCAGGCCGTAAATGATGACAGCGTAAAGACATATCCACTTAGAAATAGTGGTGCCGGCCAGGCCACCACCACCGTTATTGTGACTGCCAATCCCACCCTTCTGGATATGGCCAGAGATCTACGCAGCATGTTCTCATCTGCATCACGGTTTATAATGGAACGTATTCTGTCATCCATCACAATAATCTTTTGTCGCAGCGTCTCAAAGTCAAAGCGGCCACGAGCCAGCATGCTGCCAGCCATACATATTATTAGGCTGGTGGATATTGAAGAGACGTTTCCGGCCAGCATTGGAAGGGTATCTCCGGTGGCCGCCACTGTAATTGTTCCATGTATTGTGTATGCGGAGACCAGCCAGACCGCTATGCCGGCCACCAACCCCGCTATGGCGCCGGATATGGCCGTATACGGGCCTGTTCTTGACCACAATAATGACATGGCAATTGGCGCGACTGCCGATCCTATAAGAATTCCCATCAGAAGGTAGACATATTGTAGTGATAGGCCAATGTGAAGTAGGGCTAGCGCCAACAGCCCCATGCCCATGCCAAACAGCAGTATGGCGTATCGCGACACCCGTATGAGCTGCCGTCCGGTGGCGGAGGGTCTCATGTATGTTCTGTATACATCATAGGTGGCCAGTGAAGAGACACTTACCAGTTGCGATGAGCCGGCGGCGGTAACAGCGGTAAAGATTATTGTGAGTATTAGAATTGCGCCCACATCCCCCATCAGTACCGATGCTGCGGTGGGGGCCACAAGTCCCTGGCCCACTTGATCCTCGGTCAGTATTACGCCGCTGGCCACTGCTGCCAGGCCCAGTGTTGTAGCCAATGCAAAGGGAATGGCAAACCATGCCAGACCTCCCAATATGAAACCCCCGGCAGCTGATTTTGGCCTTGCGGCAACGGCCCTCTGCCAGTATGATTGGTCTACAAATACCGTTCCAAAGTTTCCCACTATATTGATTATACCAAAGACCAATGCCCCTGCCGAGGCCAGCGTGAGAAAGCTGCCCGCGGCATTCCCCTCTACCGGATTAAGTACTGCTGCCTCTGTGAGCTTGTCGTACATTCCGGATATGCCTCCTATGGCCGGGCTGGTAAAGTATATTACCAAGACAAATATCAGAACCACCGCAAAGATAAAGCCAGCATTGATATACTCGGCAAAGAATGTGGCCTTTAGTCCTCCAAATACAGTATAGGCAACTATTCCCACCGGTAACAGAAATGCGGCCAGCGTAATGTCTACACCTGTCAGTGAGTTTACCACCGCGGCGCCCCCCAAGACCAGCATTGCCGTAACTATGGTATTGGTCAATAGTGCAAAGAAGAGAAATACCTTGTGCGGATGCTTGCCATATCTCACATATATCATCTCGGGAAATGTGTGGGTCATTGGAGCCTTGCGTTTCAGCTCTATGGCTATTATTGAAAAGAGTACCACCTGTATGCTGGCTCCCGCTGCATACCAAAAGGCCCCCGCCATGCCAAACTCAAATGTTACAGTAGATGACTGCAGTAGTGTGGCTGCCCATGTCCAGGCCGAGACTATGGATGCGGCAATAAGTCCTGTCTTTATTGTACGGCCTGCCGTGTAAAACCACTCTGAAGTCTTACGGGTACCTAGCAACTTGGTCTCAACCTTGACCATCATGGTAACAACGGCCGCCATTGCCAAGCCCACCCCTATGATTACCACGTATCCTATGGTAGGAGATAGCACAAACTCCAATAGATCGAAATTACGTCTAGCATACCTAAAAGAATTTCCTTTTGTGTGGGGTGTGCAATTCTCCACTGTACATAGTGCCAAGTTTTTAGCAGAGACTTGTGCGCAGGTCTCACTGGCAGTATGCGGATGAGTAGTGCTATGGCGCACACCGCCTCCGGTGGGGCGCCATACGAGGGTATAGGTATGCCTAGACGGTTGGTCCACCGGAACTGGTTATATTCCAGGATATGGCCCTTCCCTTGGCGAACCGTTTTTTGTCTACAGCAACAAACCTGTAGTATATTTGGTGTCCCTAAGTCTCTTCGGCTCCGAATATTCCTTCTATTGTATAGTTTAGAGTGTACTTATTTGGGTCGAGCGGCGTGACAACCTTTCTTCTGCTGGGTTTGGAACGATTAATGGTATACTTTCTCTGCTTGCTGTCGGGTAACATTCTGTGCATGAATGCCACCTGACAGTTTTGGTCTGAATTATGTACACGATCAGTGTTAACCCGCCTGCCCTTCAGATTGAATTTGTGATGCTTGATATTGTATAGCATCATAGTATCGTTGACATAGCCCGGCGCTCCCACCGCAGACAGCACTATCTGCAGGCCCAAAATGGCAGCCATACGGTATTGCAAGTATGTCTTTTGGTGTGTCTGGACAAAATCCTGATGCTGGGCAGCTCAACCTCCTTGTCTCCACCCCGCTGCTGTCAACTCCCAGTGGCGCTGTTGCCTCTCCGGCCTCGATCATACAGCGACGTGTGGTCTCTGCCAATATTGTATACAGCCAGTCGGGCGGGATAGTCTACATGTGTCTGACCAGTGTGCTATGGTCTGAGGTGGGCTCGTGACACCAAGTCGTACTAGCATCAGATTCATCTTGGTGGCGTGTCTAGTTGTCGGCCAACATACAGAGGTCAGTTTTTCCTTGGAGTGGACGGGATGCCTGCAATGGGTTTTTGACCCGGTATGCGGGGCCGGATTCGCATATATCGGCATCTTTTGCATATGAGGTACCTCGGTCTCCCTAGCTGCCTCATAGTATCCTTCCCGTCTTTTGTCTTTACTTATTATAAAGCTAGTATTAAGATCGAACTATAAATATTTGTAACGTACAGTACAGTACTATAAATAAATAGATTACATTCTTTAATCCGATACCTAAGAAACCAGTGTTATTCAGGTTACCGGTGGGCAATATCGGATTTACGTACAAACCCCAGTCAGAATTACCGAGATTTATATTCAATGCGGATAGGTATGGGTTATGGATTATGCGCATCCTGAGATACTGGTGGATGTCGACTGGGTGGAAGAGAACTGTTTAAAAAAAGGTGTCCGATTGATAGAGGTAAACTATAATCCCGAGAAGGCATACTTTAAGGGTCATATCAGAGGAGCGACCCTAATCCGGTGGGAGGATATGATAAAAGAGGAGAGTTATGTGGACAAGGCCTTTGGGCAGGCATGGGTAGCCGGAATGGACGCGTACGATGATGGTCTACCTCGGGACATACTGGACAGAGGGGAGTTTGAAAAACTAATGTCAAAACACGGGATAGAGAGAGATACCAAAGTTATCCTGTATGGGGATCATGGTAACTGGTTTGCCGCCTATGCATTCTGGCTCTTTAAGATATACAACCATCAGGACACATGCCTCATGAATGGGGGTAGGACAAAGTGGGAGCTAGATGGACGAGAGTATGTTTTAGAGGAGACTCAGGTGCAGCCCACCAAATACAAGGTAAAATCAGACAGCGAGGGTGATTTTCGTGCATCCTTGGATGATGTATATGATTCACTTGATGCCAAAGACATGCGGCTGGTAGATATACGGTCGCCTGAGGAGTACTCTGGTGAAACTACATCCAGCAAGGATTTGGGTCTGGAGGAGATGGATAAAAAGGGTCACATACCTGGAGCCGTTAATGTCCCCGCAAGTGATACCGTAAACAAGGATGGTACCTTCAAGGGGCATGACGAGTTGTTAGAGTTGTATAAATCACATGGAGTAATCTCTGGTGAGAGTGTCGTAACTTATTGCAGGCTTGGAGAGAGGGCCGCGCATTCTTGGGTTATTCTCAGGTATCTGTTGGGTTATCCCAATGTCGCCAGTTATGATGGTTCTTGGGAAGAGTGGGGAACCGCTAGGGGAGTACCCATAAAGACATCCTGTAAGCCGGATGGTACGGATGTGAATAAAGAAAGCAAGCCGGAGAAAAAATCCAAAGGTTGGGGTGGTGGATTTTGGGGCAGAAAGTAGGTTTTGTGGCTTGCAGTCCAAAGTCGACAGATAGAGTAAGAGTATAGAAAAACAGAGATGTCACAACGTGAACTACACAGACAGCAGATGGCGTAATGGCGTAAAAAGGCTATCGATGCCAGGTCCGCCGCAGAGTCCTAAAGACCATACTTCAGAAACACCAAATAGAGAATTTTACGTACCTGGTTAGAACAGCATGAAAACATATGTGCAAAAAACAATATTTTGTTTATAAAAAATAGGCATGACCTGACTAAATACAACCAAACCATTATGATGTCAAGTACTCATGGGAATAATCCATACAAGGCATGCTCTAAAATAATGTCATAATATAGAGATATGACCAAGCCGGTGCATAATGCCAGGCCCGCATCTACAAGAGTCTAGAATCTAGTGTCTCAGAAATGAATTAATTAAATATATGTTGTATTAATACACAGTGATGGATGCAGTAGATCATACAATACTGTCGGCGCTAAGTCAAGATGCTCGTCAGGGAACGTTTGCAATATGGGACTACCTGCGTGGTTTTGGGCACAACATAAGCCAAGATGAGATAGAGGCCCGCATCAAGCAGATGGAGGTCGGTGGCGTAATTCGTGGCTACACGATATCAGTGGATACAAAGAAGATACCGGGAAGGATAATACACATAGATTTAATGACATTTAGAATATCGCAGGCCCTGCCAAAGAGATTGGTGGGTCTTAAAAAATATCTCAATGAGGCACCGTTTGTCATATACTCCGGCAAGACCCTGGGCGGATATGATTGGATAACTGTGAAATCATTTCTCTCCAAGGATATAGCGTATGAAGAGAATGATGTATTCAGAAACCTCTTTGGAGACATACTACAGACATATGAGGTGTATGACTTTGTTCCACAGACAGACGCGTCCATGTATGCGCTGGTATATACACAGGCAGAATATAGAAAGTTTATGCAGGAATGGACACCTCCCTTTCTGGGTATTTAACATCTAACGCTTAGGTCTACTCTTTTCAAACCGAATTGTCTCATCTATCATTGAGTGTACCTTTAGTCGCATATCCATCAAAAATGCCACCAGGGCAGCTCGTTGTTGCGGGTCTGCATCATGGGCAGCCTCCACCAAATCATCAAACCTAGACAAGGCTATCTTTAGTGCAAATATGCCCCTCTTTGTTATGTTGGACTCTTTAGATTTGGAATCACGCTTGCGTTTTGCCACAGTCTTCATATCGGGCATTCCCGACTTGAGATCTCGGATCTGCTTTACGGTAAGCTGATTATGCACTATATCGTCAACAAACGTCTCTGAGGCGGGTGCTCCTACTAATTCTAGCGCCTGACTCACATTCATACTCCGGTCTACAATGTGGCTCTTGACACTGTCCGGAAGTCGTAGCAGTTGTATTCTATGAGACACATACTCCTCACTCTTTCCTATCCGTGCGCTCAAATCAACAACACCACCCCACCCAAACTCTGTCACATATTTGTGATAGGCCTCGGCCTCCTCTAAGGGATCCATACTCTTTCTTTGTATATTCTCGGTCAGTTGTATCTCAAATGCCTGCTGATCTGTAAATTCGCCTATACGACATGATATAAACCTGTGACGTAGTGAGCGGCATGCAGAGAAACGTCTGTGACCAGCCACAATCTCAAAGCCCTGCTCCAATGCTCTTACCAAAATAGGCTGGAGTAACCCATGTTGTCTTATACTATCTTTTAGAGATAACATCTCTGCAGTATCATCAGCAGAGTATCTGACTGGAAATTTTGAGGGGCGGATAAATCTTATCTCGATGGGTTCAACCACTAGATCGTTGTACTCCCTCATACCAATAGACATCTAGCTATATTATAGGGTCCTAATTGTATTTAAAATTTTAAGGTTTGGCAGAAAGTGAAAAAGTGCCAATTTACGCCTAGACGCTAGGCGTGAAAAATTTCTCAGATGCGACCTAGACAACTAGTTGGAAGTCAAGTAAATTAGGCCTTTTAGTGTAGAAAAACTACCTTTCCTAGTTATAACTAAAAGGTACGATGTATTGGTATGTTG
>VXON01000182.1 GCA_009840065.1 Cenarchaeum sp. SB0662_bin_33
GGATTTTTCCACTCCTAGCACCTAGGTGTCAATTGGCACTTTTTCACTTTCTGAGAGGAGCAGAAAACTTTTGCATAATGCTCAGTTGTGTTGAAACATGGAAACTACGCAAACTCAACGTCTGGGATGAATTGTGCACGGTTATCGGTCCGGCTCCGGCCTCCGATAATTAGGAATATTACAATAGGAAGTCTTACACAGTTAGGTATTCTGCGCACGTATTATTAACCACATTTACGAGTTCAATTTTGGCTGATTATATTGTGAAAAAAGCTTGGTTCATACTCCTTATTATTGTGGTGGAACAAGTCCTAGCTTCTTTTCTAGCGCCCGTCTCCTGAAATTAGGTCTTTGATGTTCGTAAATCTGTGATATTAAATCATAACAGTGTAGCCTGAGTCGCAGTCGGTTCACATGGTTTAGCCTGCGGCCATGCCTTATGTCGTTGCGAAGTGATTGTATTACGTCCATCTTGTAGGTGAACACATTCTTTATCTGGAATATAGACTCAAAATGTTCGCTCCAGGTATCCCTCCTTGTTATTATTTTGCAGTATGCATCAAAGTTGATGTACTCTAGTATCGTATAATCCGGCTTGTTGAGTACATCAGCCATCTTCTTCTCCTGTGCGTGTCGAGCTTTTGAGGACTCTTGTATCTCGGGTGGCAGGTACCTCTTCTCCCAGTCCGGTATGGCCGACAGCCTCTTCACTATAAAGTCCCTGAACAGTTTTTCAAAGATATCAAGTACGTCTGAATCACTTGGTGTTACGTCTGTTCTATTTGGCGCCCCAGATCTTGTACTGGCCATGCCCTATATGCGTAGGCACGTTTAAAAATTTGTACTTTGGGCAAAGACTACTTTTTACCCATGTGTACCATGGTGGACAGGCACAGAAGTTAGATGGTCAGGCACAAGCCAACAACAAGTCATATATCCCAAAGCGCACACCATACTATACAATGAAGTTTGAGCGGCCCAGTTGGGATGAATACTTTATGATTCAGGCAGAATTGGCCAGCCTGCGCTCCAACTGCATAGTCCGAAAGGTGGGCGCCGTCATTGCAAAGGGGAACAGGCAGCTGGCCACCGGATACAATGGAACGCCGCCGGGCATAGCAAACTGCTATGAGAACGGATGCGAGCGATGCTGTGACCGAATACATGGCAGAATAAGGTCCGGCGAGCACCTAGACAAGTGCATGTGTACGCACGCGGAAGCCAACGCCATAATACACTGCGCTATACTCGGAGTTAATACCACAAGCGGGTCTACACTATACAGTACGCTATCCCCTTGTCTTGAGTGTACAAAGCTGGCCATCACCATAGGAGTCCAGCGAATCGTATACATGACTGCATACTCTGTGGATACGCAGGCCCTCATTATGGATGCGGGTATAAAGACCACCCGAATGGACAAGACGCAGGTGGGTAGGTGGGTGAACATGCTGGCATCCACGTACAGGGAGTGATGTATATTGTCGGAGATTATAAAATCAGAGAATGTTCCCCCATCCATGCTGGTCTCGGCCACATACGATGGCAAGGCAAAGACAGCCGTCCTGAAGTTTTACGAGCCCGAATCAAAGAACATAATACTGTGGAACGATACAACGGGTCACAGGCCCTACTGTTATACGGACTTGACCCCCCATGAGGTAAACATAAAGCTGGGTGATCGGCCAGACATAGTCGATGTGTCACCGGTCGCACTCTATGACCTGGCAAAAGACAAGCGGATAACAATGACAAAGATTACGACCACGGATCCACTGTCTATAGGCGGCACAAATAGTGATAAAAGTATTCGAAATATAATAAACACATGGGAGTCGGATATCAAATACTATGAGAACTACCTGTACGATCATGGCCTCATAGTTGGCAGATATTACTCCATAAAAGACTCCAAGATACAGGGCCATGATAAAAACATATCAAAAGAGATCAAGATGGCCCTAAAGTCACTCCTCTGGGATAATATTACCAGTGATGAGATGGTAGATACAAAACAGTTTCAAGAGTTCATAAATGAGTGGGCCAATCTCCTAAACCAACCCATACCGCCCATACGGCGGGTTGCCGTAGACATAGAGATAGATGCAGAAGAGGGGCGCATACCAGACCCACGATTGGCCGAGAAGAGAGTTACGGCGGTGGGCTTTGATGGTACGGAGGGCTTTAGTCAGGTATTTGTCCTAGAGACCGGTGTGAGTCGAGGGAGTAATGAGCTGGGCCCGAATGTAAAGATAAAGTTTTACGATGATGAAAAAAAGATGATACAGGACACATTTGATATAATACAGAATTTCCCATTTCTGCTGACCTATAATGGTGATGAGTTTGATCTGCCATACCTGTATTACAGGGCCAAACTGCTGGGCATTGCAGATGATGACAACCCCTTATTCATGATGAAGAATGCCGCCACGCTAAAGGAAGGCATACACCTGGACCTGTATAGGACGATGTCAAACAGGTCGTTTCAGATATACGCATTCTCGGGAAAATATTCCACGTTTGGTCTGGACGCGGTGGCCTCAGCCATACTAGGTGAAAAAAAGATAGACTATGGTAAAAAATTAAGCGAGTTGACACTATATGAGACGGCCAACTACTGTTGGAATGATGCCCGGATTACACTAAGGCTCACCACATTTAATAATAATTTGTTGATGAATTTACTGATTATAATAAGCAGAATAGGCAGGATGCCTGTTGATGACATAGCGCGTTTTGGTGTTTCACAGTGGATTCGAAGTTTGCTATATTTTGAGCATCGCAAGATAAAGGCGCTGATTCCACAACAGGGCCAGCTACAGGAGCGTTCCAAGGATATCGCGGCGGATGCCGTAATAAAGGATAAAAAATATCGCGGCGGACTGGTAATCGAGCCCACCGAGGGAGTACATTTTGCAGTGGTCGTGATGGATTTTGCAAGTCTGTACCCCAGCATAATAAAGGTAAAAAATCTATCATACGAGACTGTCCGATGCGCACACCCAGAGTGTCGAAAAAATACCATACCAAAGACAAAACATTGGGTATGTGAAAAGAAGAACGGTCTGACATCTTTAATTATAGGATCACTGCGCGATCTGCGCGTAAACTACTACAAGGCATTATCCAAATCACCCGATGCCAGCGAGCAGGAGAGGCAGCAGTATACTGTAATCACACAGGCCCTCAAGGTAATACTAAACGCCAGCTATGGCGTAATGGGGGCGCAGATATTTCCACTGTACTTTCTACCGGCAGCCGAAGCCACGACCGCCGTGGGCAGGTACACCATACAGGAGACCGCCAAGATATGTGATGATGCGGGAATAAAGGTGCTGTACGGCGATAGTGTTGTGGGCAGTACGCCGGTTACAATATTAATGAATAATACGATAAAAATAATTCCAATTGAAGAATTATTTAAAATAATTACCAATAATATTCAGATATGGACGGATGATGGTTTTCAGCATATAAAACACGTATACCGGCACAGGGTACAAAAGAAGATATACAGCATACTGACCGATACCGGCTTTGTACAGTGTACCGAAGATCACAGCCTGATAATAAATAAAAAAGAGACAAAGCCTGCCGAGCTAGGCTGCGGGGATATGGTAAATCAGTTGCCCATTCATAAAATATTACATAATACTGAAATCCCAGAGGAGGCCGCATACTGGTGTGGATTCATTACGGCATTTATTTCAAATATTAATACAAACCAAGCCACACTATTAGAATATAATACGTCCAGTGTTTTAAAAACACATTTTTTTAGCAATAACAATATTCGGGCATTTAATAGTGGAATAAAACATTACCAGAGAGACCCCGGCTGCCGCATATACATGACACAGTATAAACACCACATTCTACAGTGGATAATCACCATATTGGATGTGGTCAATATAGCATACTCATTAAATATATCAGAGGAGGGCATTATCCGGATTACTCCGGGATTGCGCCAGAGTACTCATCCGCACAAAATCAAGAATATAACAGTACGATGCATGGACGACTATGTATATGATGTCGAGACTGCAAATCATCATTTCTGCGGGGGGGTTGGCAACATTCTGCTCCACAATACAGACTCGCTATTCCTAAAGAATCCCAGTCAGGATCAGATAAAATATGTCACAGGTAGGGCCAAGAAGAATCATGGTGTTGACTTGGAGGTAGACAAAGAGTACAGGTACTGTGTGCTGTCCAACAGAAAAAAGAACTATTTTGGCGTATTAAAGGAGGGGCGGGTTGACGTCAAGGGCCTGACGGGTAAAAAGTCCCACACGCCTCAGTTCATAAAGACGTTATTTGCGGATATAACAGGCATACTTTCATCTGTAAAAGACAGAGACGAGTTCGAGCTGGCACGGAACGCCATATCTTCAAAGATAGCAGAGTGCGCAAGACACCTAGAGGATCATGTAATACCCATGGAAGAGCTAACATTCAACATGATGCTGAGTAAGAATCTGTCAGACTATACAAGAACCATACCACAGCATGTGAGGGCCGCCCAGCTCATGGACAACAGTAGGGATATCAAGCGCGGTACCATAATATCATATGTAAAGACCAACAACCGCATAGGCGTAAAGCCGTTATCCATGGCAAAGCCTGAAGACATAGACGTAAAGAAGTATCTTGAATTTATGGAGTCTACATTAGATCAAATAATGGCCCCACTAAACATGGACTTTGAGTCGGTACTTGGTAAGCCAAAGCAGACATCGCTGGATCAATTCTTCTACGGTTAAAACATATGTGGGACCTCACATGACAATAATAGTATAATGTTACTGATAAACTGCAAAAACTATACCAATATGTCCGATAATGATACAAGGAACTTTGTCAGGGGTGCGCATGAGGTGTCCCGGAACAGTGGCACAGAGATAGTCATATCCCCGCCCCAGCATCTGCTCAAATGGCTGACGGGTTTGGGCATCAACATAATGGCACAGCATGTGGATACTGCAAGTCCGGGCAGCTCCACGGGCCATATTACACCCGAGTTGTTAAAAAATTCAGGAATATATGGTACCATAATAAACCACAGCGAACACCGTATACCACCAGACGACATAAAAAAGACCATACATACATTAAAGGAGTTAAAGATGGTGTCAGTAGTCTGCACCCAGAGTGTTGATGAGACCATAATGTGTGCCAGAATGAGACCGGATTATGTGGCCATTGAGCCGCCAGAACTTATTGGTACAGGCAAATCCATATCCACACAGCAGCCAACTCTGATACGGGATGCGCGCAGCGGAATGAACAAGTTAGATACACATACAAGGCTGCTGTGCGGTGCGGGAATTGTCAATGGTCGTGATGTGAGTGCGGCCCTGAGGTTGGGCGCCAGCGGCGTACTGGTAGCCAGTGGTGTGGTAAAGGTCGATGAGCCCCTGCAGGTTCTTGAGGAATTGGCAGATGTCTTTGTACATCAGCCTGAAGAAAAGTAGGTTCCCGTATATCTGCCGCGCAGTATGTCGGTAATTCTATCAGGTTTGTTTCCATTGACAAAGAACACATCTATGCCGCCGTTGCATATCTCTGTGGCGACACTGACTTTTCGTACCATGCCGCCAGTTACATCATTCTGCTGTGGGTTATTGGGTATGGCAATGTCGGCCAGTTCCCGAGTGTCCATCCTGGGTATAACCTTTTTAGTCTCCATGGATTCGTACAGTCCATCGACATTCAGGGTAAATACCGCAAGCCGGGGACGCAGTATGGATGAGAGCATCTCCATTATGACATCGCCCGATAGTATATACGACATGCCACTCCCAT
This sequence comes from Cenarchaeum sp. SB0662_bin_33, assembly GCA_009840065.1. Lineage (GTDB taxonomy): Archaea > Thermoproteota > Nitrososphaeria > Nitrososphaerales > Nitrosopumilaceae > VYCS01. The sequence continues at coordinate 5,812 of VXON01000182.1, forward strand.
GCCACATGGCATCACCATACGTTACAGGGCACATGCCAGACTCGGCAATGGTCTGCAGCTCCCGCACCCGCTCAGGTATAGTGTTGTGTATGTTGGGGATATTGTTATTATTATGATATGGTGCATCATTGCTATATACCAGTACGGATGGCGGGCAGCAGTATGGCCGCAGTTCGCACTGGGATAGCACATCAAGTATCAGGTTGTTTAGTCGCACCATCGAATTACGGACTATTGAGAACCCATCTAGGCTATAATGTCTAGGCGCGGTATGCATATCATACTGTACTGAATAGTAATGCCCAAATGAGCCGCCGCCATGTATTATAATGACAGGCTCAGACTCGGATAGCACCCGTATGGCCTCACCCATCACGTGTACCGTTTCTTTTCTAAACGAGAGGGGGACAGACTTGTCTGTAATTACAGAACCGCCAAATTTTATCAGAATCATGCCTGAATATCCACACATGTATAATATTAATTAGGGCTTCCTATAGACTGTAGGATGCAGCTCCCGCACGCACAAAAAAACCTCAATCAGAAGGTATAATATATAACAAAATTTACACACCAAGTATGGTACAAGGATATTGTGTCAAATGTCGCAAATCAGTCGAGATGAAAGATCCGGTAGAGGTAACTATGAAGAATGGCCGCGCCGCCGTAAAGGGAACATGTCCCGAGACGGGTAGTACGGTATATCGTATTGGTAAATTAAATAACTGAAAACCCATATAGGTAGTCTTTCTACTATTTATTTATGAAACAGGACGATTATATCCAGCTGCTTGATCGTATACGGGACAGTCTGGATGAACGCTCAGACAAGTCTGCATCCCGTTTTGAGCTGCCCCTGGTAGACGTAATGTGGGAAGGCCAGAGGACATTTCTGCGCAACTTTACTGACTTTACAGAGGTGTTCCGGCGGGACCCCAACAAGATACTACAGTATCTATCAAAAGAGTTTGCAGTGCCCGCCGAGAGGTTGGGGGACAAGGCCATGTTCATAGGAAAGAGGGAGCCCGAAGACTTTACCAGACTGTTTCACATATATTTCAGGGAGTACGTGGAATGTCCCACCTGCAAGAGTCCCGATACCGGAACAGTCAAGGAGAACCGCATATCATTTTTGATATGCGAGGCATGTGGCGCAAAGTCCACACTCAAGGGCAAGTATGCGTAATGTTCTCTGTAAAGACCACCGCATACAACAACAGCATCATGCTAAACATCTGTGATGAAGAAATACTAGGTCGCAGCATAAGCGATGGTTCCCTCTCAATAAGCATAAGGTCCAGTTATTACGGCGGTCGCATAGTAGATGAGGCAGAGGCCAGGACGCTCCTCAAGGGGTCGGACATAATCAACATGGCCGGCGAGCGTACCGTATCACTCTCAACGGATTTGGGGCTGGGCTCGCTTACAGGTGTTCGAAAGATATCGGATGTGCCCTTTCTGATAGTATTTCGGATGTAATATAGGCGCATTTTTAAGCCCAAATACATATCATAACTAGTGAATGAATAACTACATTGATTCAAAGATGCGGGCACGCATAAATCAAAAACTCACAAAGGATACGCATACGGCACTGCAGGACGGCTTCAAGGGAAGAAAGACCGTAAACGAGGTATTGGACAAGCCAACCGTCATGACGCTGCACAAGATGATAACCAGCGGCACCATATCCCGGGTGGATGGTTCGGTAGGTGCGGGCAAGGAGTCCCTCTTGTTTCTTGGCGCGGATACCACCGATGCGAATGTGGCTCTCAAGATATACTTGGTGAGCACATCAAATTTTAAGAGGCGCGTCAGGTATATACAGGGAGATCCGCGCTTCTCAAAGTTTCGCAAGAGTACCAGAGGTATAGTGTACCTGTGGGCGCAGAAGGAGTTCAAAAACCTCACAGTTGCGGCCCAGATTGGTGTCCGGGTGCCAAGCCCCATACGCGTCCTGAACAACGTACTAGTTATGGAGTTTATAGGTGACAATGGCAGGCCGGCACCCACTCTTCTGAGTTGTGCTGTAGATGACAACGACTATGCAGAGACCATAGAGATGATACGGCAGTTATATGTAAGTGGGGGCCTCATACACGGAGACTTGTCAGAGTACAACATATTCAAGACAAAGGAGGGGTTGGTGCTGTTTGACCTAGGTTCCGCAGTGGACCGGCGCCATCCATCGGCAGTGTCGTTTCTGCATAGAGACATTAATAATATAAACAGATTTTTTGTAAAACGAGGAGTGTTGACAAGAAAAATTTCCAGCATATTGGACGAGATGAATGTATCATGATGTTTGCAAAAACCATAACGGTGCCAAGCGACCGCATAGGTGTCATAATAGGAAAAGCGGGAGGCACAAAGAGGGCCATAGAGGAGTCATGCGGTGTCAGTGTCACTATAAACAGCCAGACCGGAGAGGTGAATATAGAGTCCGCATCAGATGATGTAATGAGTGTGCAGCCCTTCAAGGCCACAAACATTGTATTGGCCATGGCAAGAGGCTTCTCTGTGTCCAACGCCATGCTGCTAATGGATGACTCATACAGACTGCATGTGATAAACCTCCAAGAGTATGTGGGAAAGTCCAGCGGTGCCTTGGGAAGAATTAGGGGTAGGGTAATCGGCGAGAATGGGCGCGCCCGTCGCAATCTCGAGCAGCTAGGACAGAGTCGAATATCAGTCTATGGCAAAACTGTATCAATAATAGCCAAGGAGGATAGGATGCGTACTGTGATAGCAGCCATTCACTCCATACTGTCGGGCAGCATGCATGCGGCCGCGTACGTCAAGTTGGAGGCGGCCAACCGTCAGAGCCGCCTAGACAGAATGGTACTATGGGAGGGACAGAGTGTCAGCTGAGAGATTCAACCAGATATCCCCTAGTGAGTTCTTTTACAGGAATAGGGACCTGGCAGGATTCAGCAATCCCACGCGTTCACTATACACGGCAGTACGGGAGTTTGTCGAGAACTCGCTGGACGCATGCGATCAGAAGGGAATACTGCCGGATGTAAAACTGGTCATACGGGCAGAGGACGATACAAAGCAGGACCCACGTACGTATACCCTAACTGTACACGACAACGGGCCCGGCATAGCCGAAGAGCATGTACCATTGGCATTTGGTACTGTCCTGTATGGCTCAAAGTTTGGCCTAAAGCAGGCCCGGGGCATGTTTGGCCTTGGCGCCACAATGGCGATACTGTACGGTCAGATAACCACCAACAAGCCAGTCAAGGTGTATAGCAGTACGGATGGTGATGTTGCACACAGTTTTGAGATATTACTAGATATACAAAAGAATAAACCCGTAATACAGAAAAAGTCCAAAAAGAAGGTAAAAAAAAGAGGACTTGTGGTCAGCATCAGTCTGGAGGGGGACTACTCAAAGGCCGGCTCAAAGATTCGGGACTATGTGTACCAGACATCACTGATAACCCCTTACGCCAGCATTACGTTTGAAGACCCAAAGGACAACAAGTTCGTATATAAGCGCATACTAAAGACAATGCCCGAACCACCCACAATAATAAATCCGCATCCGCATGGCGTTGATGTTGAGACCATACGCCGCATGATTGTACAGTCTAGGAGGGATAACATATCCACATATGCAGATGCAGTTCCCCTGCTGCACAAGGCACTAAGGCTAAAGGAGGAAGACCCATCACATGACGCCATATCAGAGAGGGCATCTAGGCGGTGGGGAAGACTCAAGCCGGAGGTAAGAACCGCCGTTGCCATTACGGATGCATTAAAGTGCAATAGAGCATACCTACAGGATATAACCATAGAGGACATAGACTTGGATGCAGGCATGATACACTACTATGACAATAACGTATCGCAGAGCAGGACCGCCCCGCTGCAGGGCGATGGGATATTTTACAGTCACATAAAGAACCTGGTTGCGGGTGAGCAACTGCACTCTTTTCTGACAGACAGGTTTCAGAGAATCGGTCCAAAGACTGCCCAGAATTTCATAAAATTTGCGGGATTCAAGTCCGAACAGCACATAGGACTACTGGATAATAAGGACCTGGTAAAATTAAGCGACTCGCTGCAGACCTATGAGGACTTTTTGGCGCCGAACCCATCGTGTCTGGCACCGCTAGGGGAGAGCCCGCTGGAGCAGGGAATGAAGAAGTTCTTTGAGCCGGACTTTTTGGAGGTTATACAGAGGGGGGCGTCGGCATACTCTGGCTTTCCGTTTATAATAGAGATGGGTATTGCATATGGCGGGGAGATTCAAAGCCGGGGAATCAAGACATACAGGTTTGCCAACCGCATACCGCTTCTATATGACGAGGGCAGCGATGTCGTCCTAAAGGTGGTAAACGACATAGACTGGGGCCGCTACAAGGTAAAGCATGATGCCCCCATGGTCATAGCCTCGCACGTATGCTCTACACGAATACCATACAAGACCGTGGGCAAGGAGAATGTGGCCGACAGGCCCGAGATAGAGCGCGAGTTGAAGCTGGCTGTACAGTTTCTGGCAAGAAGGTTGTCATCATATATGTCTAGACGGGGCAAGGCCGAGGAGGCTAAAAAGAGGGCAAACCTATATGCAAAGTATATACCTCTGATATCACAATTCTGCACCGAGCTGGCAGGCCGCAAGGTTGAGCCCAAATACACACAGATGCTAAGGGTGGGAGATAATGTCTAAGAGTAGAGCAGAAAAGAAGCAGAAAGAGATGCTGGAGATACTAAAAAAGCATGGTTCCCGGGTATATGATGAGCTGAACCATGGAAGCTTTCCTGTCTTTGATGTTCCTAGTAGGTCCGTGAGCAACATTGTATATGATGAAAAGTTGCGCCAATACATACTAGGGGATTCATCCGCACAGCGAAGCTCAAAGAATACGGCGCAGGTGCGCTCATTTACACAACTGATGTGGCTGGCATTCTTTGCCAACAGACTCACCCAGGAGAAAAAGTCATCCACTCTCAGGGATGTCTATTACTCATCGCAGGCATTTGCAGTGGATTTCAAGAATCAGGCAGAGTCAAATGGAATAATAGAGGATTTAGAGGCCGTACTCACAAAGCCGCGGGAGGATATGCACATATTTCCCGAGGAGCGCAGCTCGATATTTGGTGATTTGGACATTGAGTATACGGTTCCGGGGTATGAGGGCAAAAGGATGAATCTGGCAAACCATCCAGACGGATATGCCATAGGGCCCAGTCTCACCAGCGCCGAGCTGGTGGATACCAGCGCCGAGCTGGTGATCGCCATAGAGAAGGGCGGCCTGTTTACCCGCTTTGTAGAAGAGCAGGTAGACAAAAAATTCAAGTCCATAATTGTAGATACGGGCGGGCAGGCTGCCCGTTCCACACGCACACTGCTAAAGAGGTTACATGATGAGCTGTCCCTGCCGGTCATAATACTGACGGATGGGGATGTGTACGGTGAACATATAGCCATGGTCATAAAGTCAGGTTCGGCCAATGCAGCCCACCTGCGTGAGCTGACCGTGCCGGATGCCAAGTGGGTAGGAGTCTGGGCTACGGATATTGAAAGGTTTGAGCTGCCCACAATACCCATGACCGAGTCTGATATCAAGCGATGCCAGGACTTGAAGAAGGACCCCCGATACTCTCACGGCATATGGAGAAAGGAGCTGGATACATTTCTAAAGATAAAGCGCAAGGCCGAACTGGAGGCATTCTCCAAGTATGGTTTAACCAACATAACAGACAGGTATCTGCCTCAAAAGATAGAGCTGGCCCGCAGCTTATAGTTGGGATATTCGGAGAGTCAGAACACCGTTTCTATACTTAAAGTCGGAGAGCTCCATTCTGTCTGCACCGGTTATGGGCACTTGGCGCCCAAAGCCACCACTGCCGCGAATATACAGGACACCATCTACTAGTCGTACATTTATTTTTTCTACGGGGCCCGGCACCTCGGCCACAAATACAAAGCCATCATTATCTTTTATCAAGTCATACATCCAGTTTTTGCTCTCTGGTTCCCGCGCCACAAACTTGGTCTGCTGGCTCATTATGAACTTTTTAAGAATTCGTGCCCAGAATATCATCGTAATGGCTGCCGCTCCAATCAGTATAAACGCCACATAGTTGTTGTCGCGCTGTGAGGACATCATGTATAGTACAATCAGAAATACTACAATGACTATTGGTACAACCTGGCGTACCGTCTTTTCATTATAGGAGCTCTTGTAGGTTGACATTACTACTGTGTAGCATCATTCCAAATATGATAGTTGCGCTGCCGCTCCAGATGTACAGTATTGAGTAAAATTGTGTAGGTTTGATCAAAAGGACCATTAATTAACATGCGAGCATTAGAAGTACAGTAGCACACTCCAAGAAAGACTTTTGAAGACAGATAATATTTAGGAGTAGTATATGAGAATGCTAAGAACTAATCATATAGGTAACAAGTTTAGCATAGTACGACCCAAAATTAATAGTTCAGATGGCATGGACCGCCAAGAGTCACCAGCGCTATCCATGGTGTTTCATAATGGCGTACTACAGATTATAGATGGGGAGCACAAGTCTGACGGCTGGGCAATAGAAATTTTTGAGAGTCGGACACCCATAGTGAGTACGGATGCCGACCTGTATTATCAGAGAAAACCATGGTTTGGGGAACCAGCCTATGGATATCACAACATTCTGGTAGCCACAGTTGAGAAGACTCCCGATATGCAGGAGTATGAGCGCTGGGCAAACCTTCTGGTGGCAGTACAGGACAGAATGAGGTGGCTGTATGATCAGCCAAAGATAGGATATGTGATGGTATTTGCAGACATGAAGCCATCAGACATACGAGAACCCCACCTTCAACTGGTTACACTACCCTCAATTCCACCAATCATAGAGACCGAGGTCAGGACAAGCTACGCTGCAAAGAAGAAGATGGGCTTATGCCCCATCTGCCAGATAATAGATGGGGACTCTGGGGCAGAGAGGCGTATACTTGTATCAAATAATTTTATAGCAATAGCCCCGTGGCCGGCCTCCAGATCCTACGAGTTTTGGATAATTCCTCGAAAACACAGTATTAGCTTTACCAAAATGACACAGGCGGATCTGCATGATCTTGGTATGATGATGAGATCCACATTAGGCGGCCTAGTCAAGACACTGCAGGATACCGGCTTTAGCTTGGTGTTTCACCTATCATCCGAGAAGAAGAAGGCGTTTCGTCTGCACTGGCATATAGAGGTGTATCCACATACTGCGGGCAACACGGGTATGGATAGGGGGTTTGGGGTATCCCTGTGTGATGTCTCACCTGAGGATGCCGCCAAGGATTTATCTGTAGCCAGCAGGCTTGAGTGGGCCAATGCAGTGGGGGTTAACTTATAGTGCTGACTCAAATACAAAAATCATGGGTATTGAAAAGTGGATAGCCGCCGCTAGCATAGGACTCTTTGCCATGTTCGTGGCCGAGATGGTATCAATATATAGTTACATGCAGCAGGCCCCCGAGGATATGGAGTTTGGCATAATATTTGAGCCGGACCCAAAGATACTACAGTTCATATCCATAGGAGCCGCCCCCGCATCCATAATGGCGGCAGTGTCGTTCATACTATCCAAGAGGTATGGTTCACGACAGATAGGATTCATGATTATGACTGGTGGGTCCATTCTATTGGCCGGCATGGCATACTGTTCCACGTATCAGGAAGGGATACACTCCGTATACCTAACTACGGCTACCGAGATAGCACCACCGCTCTTCATGATAGTTGCAGTACCAGTCATAATATTTGGAGCAATTCTGCTCCGTACAAAGCCCCACAAGCCCAAGAGGGACTATGTGTGATCAATCCTCATGGATATACCGTTGTGCTTAAAGCCCAGCCGCCCATAAAAACCGGCAACATCATTGGTACAATCTAATGTAGTCTTGTAACAACCCTTCCGGATGGCAATATCCAGGAGATACTGGATTAGGAGACTCCCCACATTCTGTCTCTGAAACTTGGTATTTACAGATACATCCTCTATATGGCCCGCGCGGCCGCCATCGTGTATGAATTTGCGCTCCAAAATCAGTGAGGCCGTCCCCACAATACGGCCACCTGCTACGGCAACCGCCACTATTCTGTTGGGATCGTCGCTTATCTCATCGTATATGCTGCGGCACATATTGTACGTCATATGACTAGCGGGGCGCAGGGCCTCTAGGGCCTCTAGAAAACCATTTTTTATATCCTCATCTACAAGATTACGAACCGTTATCTCGTTCATCAAATATCACCTAACCTCTTGCGAAACTCCTCGCTTGCCTCCTTGTATAACGAGTACGTCCCCACATCGATAAATTTGCCCTTGGTCGGATATGCCAAGACGGTCTCTTTGTTCTTCAGGGCGGCATCGATAAGGGCATCCATGCCCCAGGGCGTATCTGGCGGTATGTAATTGAGCACATCCGGCTCCATCACATAACATCCCATGTTTATGTTGACTTTTGTGCTGGGTTTTTCACGCCATGCCAGTACGTTTCCATCCCCATCAGAATCTATGACACCATAGGGTATCAGAGAGTCATATTCGTGCAGTCCCATGGTAATGAATGCGCCCCGTCTTTTGTGTATCTCTATCATGTCGGATATATCAAAGTCATATATGGAGTCGCCATACTCACAGACAAATCGGCCATGTACAAGTTCCTGGGCCGTCTTCAGCTGTCCTGCCGTGGATAGTGGTTTTCTGGACATTGTATATTTGATAGAGGCGCCTGTCTCTGAGCCATCATCAAAGTAGTCCTTGATGACACGGCCCAGATAACTTGTACATAGTATTATGTCACGGATGCCGTTTCTTATGTTCCACTCGATTATGTGTTCAAGTATTGGTTTCTCACCCAATGGCAGCATTGGCTTTGGCATGAACATCGTATATGGAAGTAGGCGCGTGCCAAGACCGCCTGCCAGTATTACAGACTGCACAAGATTAGAGATAAACGTCCCGTATTTAAGAGAAAAGTTTACGTGGGTGGTGCGTAATTCTCCACTGTACATAGTGCCAAATTTTTAGCAGATACTTGTGCGCAAGTTCCACTGGCAGGCTATCCCATTACTGATGGGTAGTGCTATGGCATACACTGCTTCCGGCGGGCCCCATACGAGGGTATAGTATTACTGGAAAGTGTTTTGCTTTTTGATATGCGTAAAAACGATGACATGTATACCAAATGAAAAATTAATGGTTTTTTAATAATGGGTGTTTTAAACGATTTTTTGGTATTAAATTGACTATTCAAAAAGCAAAACACTTTCGGCCAGACAGCGACGTGCGGTCTCTGCCAGCATTATATTTAGTCAGTCAGGCGGGATAGTCTATATGTGTCTGGCCAGCGTGCTATGGTCTAAGG
>VXON01000179.1 GCA_009840065.1 Cenarchaeum sp. SB0662_bin_33
GGTGCTTTTATGCGTGGAGTGGAAATGGGGGGGTCAGAATTACCCTCTCTATATACATGGTTAACAGATGCTTCACATATGGTTAACAGACCCACACACCCCCCAATTTCCACTCTATAATAGTAAAAAAATAAAAAAAGAGTGATCAAGAATAGGTAGATATGAGAATAACATACATATCCATATTAGAATGGAAATGGAGGGGTGGGAGTTAGATGGATGCAATAGACCGTCTCTTAGATGAGGCAGAGTCGGGTTTATCACTAATCCGGGATAGGAGTGCTTTACGTTTTACATTCATCCCAGATAAGATTCAGCATAGGGACAATGAGTTGACGCAGGTAACACAGTCACTACTCCCCATACTAAAACAGTCTCGACCATCCAATCTTCTTGTATATGGCAAACCTGGTACCGGCAAGACATTGGTGGTAAGAAAGGTCATATCAAAGATTCAGAAGAGAGTTGAGGTAAGTAATTTCCCCATAAAACTCGTATATACAAACTCAAAGGTAGAAACTACGTTATACGGCCTGCTTCTAAACTTTGGTCGCCAACTAAACCTCTCTGAGAAGGAACTCCCTTGGACCGGTATATCGATAAGTGAGGTGTTTAGGAGAATCCTAGATGTGATAGATGGTAAGAGATTGAATGTAGTATTGGTGATAGATGAGATTGATTTTCTTGTAAAGCTAGTAACAAAGGGCAACAAGGATATTTTATACCATATAACTAGGGCAAATGAGAGATTAACAAACGGTTCTCTCACATTGGTGGGCATATCAAATAATCTTACATTCAAGGATCATCTTGATCCTAGGGTGATAAGCACATTGGGAGAGGAAGAGGTTGTCTTTACAAGTTATACCATACCCCAACTATTATCAATAATACAAGAGAGGGTAAACATGGCATTTGATAGGAATGTAGTTGATGATGCCACACTAAATCTCTGCGCTGCATATGCTGGCCGGGAGCATGGTGATGCCCGCCGGGCCATAGATTTAATCAGGGTGGCCGGTGAGATTGCCGAACGGGACCAATCCACATCAGTACAACCAAATCACATAGAGGAGGCACTGAGGAAGATTGAGGAAGATAAAGAGACTGCAGCAATTAAATCCTACCCCTTACATGAAAAACTCCTCATACTATCTGTAATGCGTACAGACGGCTCCACCACCGGTGGAATATATACAACATACAAGGAGATGTGTAAAAAGATACAGCAGAAGGAACTCTCATACCGTCGCATAACTCAGATGCTTAGTGAGATAGAGATGTCGGGCATAATATCGGGTCGCCTAATACATCAGGGTATTCATGGTAATACAAAAAAATTCAAACTCACCATATCACAAAATATAGTAAAAGATACCTTATACATAGATGACACATTAAAGGAACTATTCTAAGAAGTTTCTCAAGAGTATTTGGTGCGTCTTTAGGTTAAACAATACTGCTATTCCAGGGGTGGGTATCTGACCTACACTCAACTGGAAAGGTGTCTGTCTCTGCCAAGCGCCAGAGTTTATCACCTTTATCCCCTTATATACATCCAATTCTGTGACATGGACATGACCTGCATGAAAGACATCTGGGATATCTTCTATAACCAACAAATCTTCATTTTCAGGCGCAATAGGTGTCTGACTCCCAAATATAGGGGAGAGGTGCCTGACCCGCAGTATCCCCTTCATCACATCTGCAGGATGGGAGTACTCCATGCCGGTCACCCCCTTTACTATATCATCAATACTCTGGCCATGGAACATTAGTATCTTGACACTGTTTATGCTTAATAGGGCTGGATTTCCCAACATGAATATATTCTTTTTATTCCAGAGGTTGGGCGCGCTGTCTCTAGGGATGGCCGGCTGGGGTAGGGCGCGCCGGCCCGGGTCGTGGTTACCGGGTGAAATAAACACTTTGATATAATCTGGTATCAGGGAGAATAACTCTGATGCCTTCTCTAACTGCTTATGTGTGGTCTTTTCTACCAACTCTTTATCTTGGTTGGGGAATACACCAACACCATCTATTATATCTCCGGCCACCAAAACAAATCTCACCTTTAAGGCGTATGAGTCGGGGCTGGCTAACCAATCTAAAAACTCCCTAAACTCCCTCTCCATGAAATACTTACTCCCTATATGCAGGTCTGAGAGCAGCACGGCATACACCTCATTATCGGCATGGTTTGAGGTATGCAGAGGAATGTCAGGCTGTATTATCTCTATAAATCTAATATCATCTCCCCGTCTGTCAACCTTTACCATAACGAACTGATCTAGAAACAACCCCTTGAGTGTCTCCCGGGCTGGCTCAGCAACAAATCCCTCTATTGTACCGGTCATGTCCTCTAATGTTAATTTGAACGTGTTGTCTTTGATGGTCTTTTCATTTACTAGGCCGCAGATATAGATATCCTTCTCACTAGTACCCTGTATATTTGATATATTCCTTAGATTCTTGGATTCGGGCCGCTGTTCCATGATACTCTTTAATTTTTTAAATCTACTCTTGAAGAGTGATGAAAAACCCTCAACACCCACAGGCATAGTTAAACGGGCGGTACAGTCAAAGAGTATCTCGTGCTTGGTTGGTATATCCTCATCTATCTCAAGCCCAAGGTATCTTACAAGATCACTCCCGCTTATATGGAAATCTCCATCCCTCAACTTTTCCTGCATTATATCCTTGAGGACCTTGTCTACATTCTCTATCTCCATACCACCTAGTATCTCTATTACTTCTGGGTGTATCTGAAACCCCTTTTTGAAGGCATAATCTAGAGCCACCCTCACATCCCTCTTCATCATTATTGTTATATTGTATATGGAATAAAACCTAACACTACCAACATGCATCAATATACCCAATATCCTATGAACCGCCTGTTCTCCTTTTTTGTCTTTATGGCGGTCTTTGTTATTGCATTTTATGGTGGCTCTCTCTATACACACGACCCGGCAGAGGCACAACTCCTGGTAGATGAGTTCATGAAGGATTTGGAGGGCATAGATGGTGTTGGAATATTCATACATAATACGACATTGGCACTGGTAATGTTCATACCCGGCTTTGGCACGGTCTTTGGGATAGTTTCTGGCGTCTCTACTGGATACATGTTATCTGCCATTATGACAATCAGTCCGGAGATACCAATATCTCCCTTAGAACTACTCTTTCTAACACCCTTTGGCCTTTTGGAGATAACCGCCTACTCATTGGCCGGCTCACGTAGTTTTCTACTAATTTATAAAATAATAAAAAAAGTCAGCATAAGATCAGATGGCCGGATAGTCGCCATAGAGGTGGGGGTGACTGCCAGTCTACTGCTTGCAGGCGGCCTTATAGAGTATTATATGATCGAGATGGCTCAGGAGGTAGGCGTGTTTTAGCGCCTTCCAAATGAACCCCAGAAACCCTTCTTATTACTAGACCCATTTATTATACCATCCAACATATCATATGTGATGGTAAAGCCATTCCCGACCATGGTTTCATTCTTACCATAACTGTCGGGGTCATCCACAACATCCCTAATCTTCTTTGATTTTATATCCCGCAAGAAGAGCCTCTTTCCACCCTCCAGTGATAATATCATATCATCACTCAGACCTATTATAGAGTACCTCTCAAAGAAACGTATGGAACCTCCCCTTCTTACCATTATGCTACAGTCATAGGTGGCCTTGCTTCCATACACGGATATATCCCGGCCAATTATGCGGACATCATCCTCCATGTTTTTTATTATTATATTCTCCCCCTCTAGCAGTACGGTATCAGTGGCATTCTCCAACACTATACTTCCATGAGGCGCGTGCATATACGTTCTATGCTCCTGTATTGTGTGCACGCCCACCCGTCCATTCGGGTCATTGACCTTGTACTTTCTACCAATAACATCTCCCACAACAATATTACCTCTTTCGGTGGTTATGCTAGCCCCATTCTCTATGCGGTATCTATTCCTTAGAGGGTCAACCATCTTGAAATCACCATGTGATATCTTGATATCAGTCCTGAACTCCTCGGTCCATGACGGGCTGTTTATACTACCCCGCATCAGTATGGGCCCCCCATATGTCAGGGCGCCGGCCATGTAATTTCCCTTTATGTATAGTGTTCTGTTGGATTTCACCTCAAACTCCATCTCACCAAGCGTCTTTGAGCCGAACATCCGGGTTCCGGTTACGCCACTGCGCAGAAGGGCGCCGGCCCATTCCTGCGCCGTATTCATCTGGGCGGTTATCTCCTGCCCCAATATCTCATTCCTCCTCTTTATCTCTCGGTCCGTGTCGCCTGAGAAGACTCTGGAATCCCGCAGCTTTTCTAGGGGCGTGTCCGGATATTTTTTCCCATTCTTCAAGTCCTCGTAAGCCTGTTTTATCTTCATGAATCTACTACTGTCTCCCCCCCGGTCTGCATGCTCCAAGAGCACCATGTGCCGGAAGGCATCACGAATGTCCTTTTGAGTGGCCCCCTCCTCTATGCCTAGAATATCATAATTACTCTCCATCTATACATTATGTTATAACACTACTTTTTTTATGATTCCTTTGGAGTCGTTTCCGTGTTATCATTAAATTTCAAATTTATCTCATTTTTTATTTAGATACACTATAATTTATCGCGATTATCTCCCTACTATCTTTCTGCGTCGTGTATTGAAGGGACCGGCGCAGTGCTACTCGGTGCACCGTATATTCATCCGGAATACCTATGGCGGCCGGCTCGTTCTGCTCTGATATCATTACATGATTATAACTTGTAATTGCGTGCACAAACCCTGCAAAACTCTCTAGGGACGGTACCCCATTGTAATGCCAGTTGGTATTATTCATGTATGGTGGGTCCAGATACAAGAATGCCCCCCGCACATCTGCAAAGTTTTCAAAATCCACACACTGTATCTTCATACTGCTTATTGCATCACTGATGGCATGTATGCGCTCCTCTTGTATGGATGGACACTTTGTACCCTTTCTCATGGGAGTGTTAAATTGATTCTTGTTGTTGAACCGAATCTTACCACTGAATGCATTCTTTGCCAAATACATGAACCTCCCGGCCCCAATAGTACCTTCTGCAAGCGAAGATGTACGCATATTCGTATAGTATGTGGGCGATGAACACTCTTGGTGTTTTTTATATTCACTGATCAAACCCGACACATCATCACGTACGGCCTTCATAAAGTTGTACAAAACTGGGTTGTTGTCATTATAAACAACACCATCCGAGCCAAACCTAAAACAACAGTATATGGCAAACGCTCCGGAACCACCAAAGACATCCACGATCTGTCGGCCATCCACGACACCTGAGGGTATTAATTCATCAAAGATGCCTGAAAAACCAGACTTGTTGCCGACATATGGTATCAGATGATACTTGTTGCGGCCACTGCGTACCTCGTATTTTTGCTGCATCTGTCTGCATGAAGGTAGTCTAACTTATAAATTGGCAGTATCGGAATCTAACTCCCAGCAACCACTCAAACATATTATTATTTTTGATCAAAATTTAATTAATTCCACCCTCCTGCCCGGAGTCGGGAGGCCGTAACTGAGTTTTACAAGCGACGCGGGGCATCGGTGCATCCTATGGGAGGGACAACGTGTGCGCCCATAAATCACACAAATCACAGTACATTCCCATCTCCATTGGGGCATCACCTCCTTTTATCACACAAATCACACTTTGACTATGATGGTAATATCACAGGAATCATGTCACCTACTTAAGCAGATTGGCGCCCTTTTCTGTTATTTTGTATGTGTAGGGCCTTGTATTCAGTCGTTCTAGATGCCCATCATCAGCCATTTTTTTGACGACTCTGTACACGTGCTCCCGGCTCTGCCCCAGCACGCTCCGTATCTCCCGCGCCGTCAATGGCTTTTCCCTAACCAACCTTAAAATCTCATGTGTGATATTATCAAAACGTGGCTGTCTGAGTGATTCCTGGGGTTGTGATAACATATCAACTTTAATTTTTAGTTTGACCAACTCATCACTATACTCATCACGACTATTCCACATTGTGATATATGTAGCTATCAAACTCACACTAAATATTCCCACTCCCACAAGGAACAACGCTACATAATCCATATCTTAATCACATCACATCACAACTCTCCTCACAATTTCATCCAAGAGGCTTACTATATCACTCTCCTCACTTATATCACTCTCCAATATCACTCTCACACTCTCCGACATCTGCTCTATATTATTTAAACTCCCCTTGGGCAGCAGGTCTAATGCCTGCAGCAGCACTATCGAGTATATAATTGACTCGGCCTTCTGTCTTACCTGGCCCTTCTGTCTATAGTACGCGCCGCTGCTTATCTGTAGCTGCCGGTGGTCTTCGCTTAACATTATCTCAACATTCCGTCTTGTGAATGATGATTTTTTTATAATATCATTCAATATCTTATTAAAATTATACTTCACGCTGGCCATATTTACTATACAATATTGTATATGTGACTGTTAAAAACTTTAAAGGGCATATTTCATCTTGTGGTATAATGCGAGCAACAGAGAAATATCTGCGGAAGGAGTTGGAGAGTAAGAAGGCATTACTGTTTGTTCTTGTGGACTCTGAGGACTCTCAGGGCGCTGAGACTGCAGAGCGTGCTATCGCCGCCGAGCAGGCAGGGGCATCGGTGATACTGGTGGGTGGCTCGTCTGCAACAAACTCTTTTGAGATGGCCGAGGTAGTCAGGAGCATCAAGCAGCGTGTCAAGATACCCATTATACTGTTTCCTGGTAACATTACTGGAATAGTTCCAGAGGCGGATGCCATACTATTTAGTTCACTTTTAAACTCTGAGAATCCATACTACATAACACAGGCCCAGGCGTTGGGCGCCCCAAACATTCGAAAGTTTGGAATAGAACCACTCCCTACAGCGTACCTTGTCATAGGTGATGGGACATCTGCCTGGTTCGTGGGGTCTGCCCGGGGAATACCATTTGATAAGCCAAAGATAGCTGCTGCATACTCATTGGCAGCCCAGTTCTTTGGAATGCGGTTTGTATATTTGGAGGCAGGCTCGGGCTCTAAAGAGACCGTCACACCGGAGATGGTAGGTGCAGTACGCTTGGCCTTTGATGGGTTTTTGATAGTGGGGGGTGGCATAAATAACGCACAGACCGCTAGGGATTTGGTAAGGGCGGGTGCAGATGCCCTTGTGATTGGCACATTCTTTGAGCAGAAAGAGAATCAACATAAACTATCAGAGATTGCGCAGGCAGTTATGTCAGACTAGAATTGTCTGATATACCACTAGACAATATATCAATGCCTGATGAGTACAGGCGGTATTATCATTCATTAATACACTATACAACTACTGTGCATGAGAGGGCTGCCGATGCCAGATCAACCCAATTTGATGTATCGGACGTTGTAGAACCAAAGATAGCCTTTGATCTGCCTGACCGGGTTGCAAAGATGCACAATGTTAACATAACCCGGACACTTCGCGAGATGCTAAACCGGATGGACAAGGAGATAGCTGCAAAAGAGATCGCCAACCTTATAGTAAAAGGCGAATTTCTCCCACCGGACACGCCGCTAGAGGAGCGGCTTGACCTAGCCGTCCGGGTAGGGCTGGCAATCGTCACCGAGGGTGTCACTATAGCACCACTACAGGGTATAAGCAGTGTAGATATAAAGGAGAACAGAGATGGTACAAAATATCTATCGGTCTCGATTGCCGGCCCCATGAGGTCTGCTGGCGGTACGGAGTCTGCAGCCACAATGCTGATTGCAGACCATGTCAGAGTGACGGCGGGACTTGACAGATACCAGGCAGACTCTTTTGGTGATGATGAGGCCGGCCGCTTTGTTGAAGAGTTGCGCCTTTACGAGAGGGATGTTGGCAACTTTCAGTATAATGTTACAGACGAGGATATCGTACATGTCATATCAAACTTGCCGGTAGAGTTGGCCGGAGTGGATACAGACCCCTATGAGGTGGTCAATCATAGGAACATGCGCAGGATACGGACAGACCGGGTTCGAGGTGGCGCCCTCCGCGTACTCAATGACGGTCTGATAGGCAGGGCTAAAAAACTACGAAAACGTGTAGAGATGTACAAACTACAGGGCTGGGACTGGCTTCGGGATTTAAAGGGCGCCACAAAGATGCAGGACTCTGAGGATGACTCTACAAAACGCATGCGGGGTGTAATTACGGGGCGCTCTGTACTCTCTACTGCTGGGAAGATAGGCGGTTTTCGCTTGAGGTATGGCCGTTCGTGCAATACCGGATTTGCAAATGTGGGCGTTCACCCTGCCATAGCAGAGTTGCTTGAATATACAATAGTGGTGGGCACCCAGATAAAGACCGATATACCTGGCAAGGGTGCGACCATAGCGTTTGTTGACTCCATAGAGCCTCCTACGGTAATGCTAAAAAATGGGAATGTTGTCAAAATTGTGGATGCGCAGCACGCGTTTTCACTTCGGAACAGCATACAGAGAATACTACATCTGGGTGACATACTGATATCATTTGGTGATTTCCTAGAGAACAACTCTACACTAATACCCACAGGTTATGTTGAGGAGTTCTGGGATAGGGAGGCAGCCGAACACCAGATACATCTTGATCACACACCTACACTCTCCGAAGCGCTGCAGCTATCCACCAAACTATCCATACCACTACACCCCAAATACCTATACTTTTGGGATTTGATATCAAGTAGTGAATTACAGTTACTGTTAAAACCCAATAACTCAAATGCCGACTCCATATCATACGGATTGCAGGCTAAAAAGGTACTCGAAAAGTTAGGTGTCCCCCATGTGATGCAGAATGACCTGGCAGTACTTACAGGTGATGAGGCCAGGCTCTTTTATGCAGTTGTATTTTCGGGAAAGCCAGCACTTGATGTGCCGCCCATATTGGCACTAAGTCAGGCATCAGGAATAACACTACGCCCCAAGTTTTCGGTATCGATAGGGGTGCGGATTGGCCGCCCTGAAAAGGCTGCGGCCAGAACCATGAATCCTCCCATACACTCCCTGTTTCCCATAGGTAATAGTGGCGGCCCGACCCGGGACATACTAAAGGCCTCCCATACCGAGCCCTTTATTACAGATATAACATTGCGCGGCTGTGTAAGCTGCGGCGAGACTTCATTGGGCCTGATATGTCGTCAATGCAACAGCGTAACCGGCGTTCAAAGATGGTGTAGGTGGTGTAAGATATTCCTTGATGAGATGGAATGCCCCAACTGTCACAAGGATACTACTGCGCACCAAGATCGTGCATTTCCATTAAAGTCCGAGCTTACATCCTCACAGGCCCGGGTACAGTATAGGGCGCATGAGCCATTCAAGGGTGTCGTCTCCCTGATAGGCCATGACCGAACGCCCGAACCACTAGAGAAGGGGCTACTGAGACAGGCGTTTGGCCTGACTACATTCAAGGACGGCACGGTCCGCTTTGATGCCACCAACGTTACACTGACCCACTTTAAGCCCTCCTGGCTGAATACATCACTGGAATCCCTTAAAAAATTGGGCTATACCCACGACATACACAACAAACCACTAGTTGACAAGGCGCAGATGGTGGAGTTGTTCATACAGGACATAATACTGCCCATTGAGTGCGGCAGTTACTTTGTGCAGGCCGCCTCATACGTGGATGAACTATTATACCGGTTCTATGGCAAGGAGCGATTCTATAATGTGAAGCATGTGGATGATCTGGTAGGTCATCTTGTGGCGGGCTTGGCCCCTCACACCTCTGTGGGTGTGGTTGGGCGCATAGTCGGGTTTACCAACACACAGGTCTGTTTTGCGACCCCCAACTGGCATGCGGCCAAACGCCGTGACTCTGATGGTGATGCAGACTCGGCCATACTACTCTTGGATGCAATGCTGAATTTTTCTAAAAAATTTCTTTCAGACAAGATTGGCGGCCTGATGGACGCGCCCCTCCTAATACAGCCCACCGTTCTTCCCCACGAGTCTCCGCCCCAGGCCCATAATCTGGAAGTATGCAGCGCCTACCCGTTGCAGTTCTTTGAGGATACATTAATGAAGAAGCGGGCTGCTGATGTTACAAGTGTGGCTCTAAGTAGTGCACGTCTTGACACCATACAACAGTTCTCTGACTACATGTTTACACACTACACATCAACCCTTGTCACATCCAGGTCCCAGAGCGCATACACTACGCTGGGCTCCATGCTGGATAAACTGGACATGCAGATCAAAAACGCCAATCTGATAGATGCTGTAGATACACCAGAGACCGTCAATAACGTGATAACCACCCATCTTGTACCGGACATAATGGGGAACCTGCGGTCGTACGCCCGGCAAAAATTTAGGTGTACGGCGTGTGGTGCACAGTTCAGGCGCCCACCATTAAGCGGACGGTGTGCCTGCGGCAAGGTTCCAATATCCACAATAGCGCGGGCATCCGTAGAAAAGTATCTCCAGATAACCCAGAGGCTGGTGTCAAGGTATGATGTGGGCGAGTACCAAAAAGATCGTGTCCGGGCTCTGTCCGAAGAGATAGAACTGGTCTTTGGCAAGGGTAGTGGGGAGCAGATGCTGCTGACCGACTATGTGTGATTGATTTAACGCAGTCTCATGTACTTGTAGGCGCCCGTCTCTCCATCAAAACAGTAATGTACATTTTGATAGTCTCCTCTGAGCTGTTTTACCTCATCCTTAATGATGCGGACATCCTTCTTCTCTATTATTACCTGCCGTATCAAGCCTGCCACCTCCTTCATCTCAGACTCTTTCATTCCCAGCCTGGTGATCTCGGAGACGCCCAGACGTATGCCGCCTGGATGAAAGTAGTGTCGGCCTGCCTTTATATCACCGGGTATCAGCTGGCGGTTCACTATGATGTTGGCCTTCTCCAAATCCACCTCCACGGTACCCCCATCTGAATAATCCAGTACATTGACTGCCACTTGGTGCGATTTGGTAAAGCCGTTGTCTTCACCAAGTACCTTAAAGCCCACATCATTCAGAGACTCTGCCAACACCCTTGCATTTGCCACTACCTGCTTTGCGTATGCTGCGCCAAACTTTAACATTTCGGCAAACGCTATTGCCTTGGCTGCCATATGATGTATGTGGTGGCTACTGGTGGTACCGGGAAATACGGCCTTTTTGATATCATCACTATGTGTATCAGAAGCTAGAATCAACCCCCCCTGAGGCCCAAAGAGCGTCTTGTGGGTACTCATAGTCATTGTATCCGCCCCCTCCCTTAGAGGGTCCTGGAATACGCCACCGGCAATAAGTCCTGCCACATGGGCGGCATCATAATTTATGTGCATGTTGTATCCTTTTAAAAAGTCCACCAGTTCCCTTACGGGGTGTGGAAACAGAAAGAGCGAGCCGCCAAACATGGCCATCTTGGGAGTCTTATTGTCTTGTACCATACGTTCTACCTTCTGCTTTGTCTTGTCTACATCAATATTCATCTGTGTAGCATCAAATGGATAGAACTCTACATCCAGTCCATGCACCAACCCTGCAGTTCCGGCATGTTCGCGCTTACCGTGCGAAATATGTCCGCCGGCTGGAATGGATGGCGCAATCATGACATCTTTTGGCTGCGTAAAGGCTGAGTACACTGCTAGGTTGGCCAATACCCCGGACGGCGGCCTCACATCTACAAACTCGGCATTATACAACTCCTGGGCCAGCTGCATGCATATTACTTCGACCTCGTCTATGTATGTACACCCGGCGTAAACCCGTTCTCCAGGCCATCCTTCGGCATATCTGTTTCCAAAGTCTGATGCTAGTGCCTCCCGGACTGCAGGACTTGGTATATTCTCGCTGGCGATGAGAGGTATGGATTCGTTGAACCATTCATGGTGTCTCTCTAACTTCTCAAATACATCATTGTATAGTGCTTCTGCCGACATGATGGTATATTCTTTTTATCCCAATTTATAGCCCATCCTTTTGAGGATCCTTGTTGTGGAATTCCCAACACATCTCGCCGTTCCGGGGGGCGCAATAAATACGGGTACCATTTACTACTGCGACTGGACTCTGCCGACAAAATTATTCTAAATGTTGCTGATATAAAGTAAAATTAACACAAGACTATTCGGCATAGTCATAATAACCAGACCCGAATATGTATCCATCATACAGGTATAGCCAAGAGCGCTTGTTCTCCTCCTCACCGGTCAGGGGGTTGACAAAGGTATAGTGTGACCATGTGCCCCCATTGTTCTCTAGTTCAGCTAGTATGTCCTCAACCGGCCTGTCTGCCTCGGTAAGTGCCACCCCCACATCCCCATTTCTGGAGGGGTCGGCACCATGTGCCTCTATCACGTAGGTTGATGCGTTGAGCACAAACGGATAAGTATCTGCGGACTCTCCCTCGGATATGGCATCAATTGCAGTAAATGTGCCAGTGGGGTCGTTCTGATATAACAGTACTGTATTATGAACTATGGCTTGAACTTGAGAGTCGCGTATATAGTAGCCGGACGCAAAGACATACCCATCATGCAGGTACAACCATGTGCGTTTTGGCTGGCTGGTGCCAGTGTCTGGATTTAGAAAGATGTATGATGTCCATGTGCCACCATCTGTGAGAAGCTCTTCCTGAATCTGAGACCACGGCTTTTCACCCACGTGAATAGAACCGGCAGGTATTGCCCCCACTAGGTGTGGGTAGGCGCCATGCGCCACGGTCTCTGATGTGGTAAAGTTCAGTACAAGTGGGTAGAGTGCGTCGGTACTTGCCGGCACCTTGGGGGTTATCATGTCAAATGCGGTATCCCCTTCGTTTTCATATAGGAAGACGGCACGGTCTACCACCGACTGCACCTCGGAATCTGGAATGTAATAACCTGACGTAAAGAGCAGATCATCGTATAGGTAAACCCATGAGCGCTTGGTCTGCTCTGTACCGGTTGCGGGGTTTGTAAACAATGACTCAAACCACACGCTTCCAGCCTCTACAAGATCCGTATGTAGTAACAACTGGCTCCTGTCTGCACCGACAGGAAGTCCGCCCACATCCTCCACATAACCTAGAGGGGCGCCACTGGCCACTATTGTACCTGTCTGGGTTAGTATAGACACGTAGTGGGCATCATCACCCAATCCTATGCCGCGGTTTACTGATTCAAAGGAGTCTTCCCCCAAAGACCTGTAGCCGGCGACGGCTAGGTCCACCTCTGCCTGCACACGCGCGTCGGGTAGGTAGTAACCTGATGCAAATATGTACCCATCGTGCAGTTGTAGATAGGTACGCTTGAGCTGAATGGTGTTGGTGTCTGGGTTTTTAAAGACATAGGATGCCCAAGCATCTCCATCTGCTAACATCTCTTCCTGAATCTGTGGCCATGGCCTGTCTGCCTGGTGAAGGGATGTTGTGGGTACGGCCCCCAATAGGTGTGGGTAGGCACCATGTGCCACGGTCTCTGATGTGGTAAAGTTCAGCACAAGCGGGTAGAGGTCATCTGTGTGGGCGGCCTCCTCTGGAGTTATTATGTCAAAGGCGGCCTCACTGTTGGACTCATACAAAAGATGGGCCCCCTCAACTAGGGATTGTATACGTGAATCGGGTAGATGGTAACCGTAACCAAAGACGTATTCATCATAAACCTTCAACCACATCCGTGTTGGCTGTAGTGTGTTGGCATCGGGATTCTGGGATATATATGATACCCAAGTATGCCCGTACATCTCCAACTCGGCGACTATCTGCGCGTGGGTCTTTACACTATTGTGTAGCATGCCGTCTAAGTCATCCATATGAACGAATATGGATGGCCCCTCTGCGGAGATCACATCAAACACTACTGCCTCCCCCGACTTGTACCTCTCGACGGCCCCCTCTGCCATGGACTGGACCTGTGTGTCGTGCAGGTAGTGGCCGGAACCGAAGATGTAGCCATCATGCTCGTACAACCAAGAGCGCTTCTGTTGTATTATGTTTGTGTCCGGGTGCGGAAACATATGGTTCACCCAAGTACCACCGTTTATCGAAATATCATTGAGAATAATATCAAGCGGCCTGTCTGCCTCACTAAGCGTGTTTTGGAAGATGCCCTCTAGGCTGGTGTCAACCTCATGCATAACCACATTACCAGTATCTGCACTAAGAACAAATACTGCGGGACCGTATACAACCTGTGCATCTTTGGACCCAGATACATTACCATCAATATTATAATGTAGAATTGCTTCTGTTACAGTGGATATGACTCTTGCCTCAATACTATCAACATCAAACATGTCCAGTATGTGGGATGTGTGTGCCGGGCTAGTATCTGTAGCAGGCGCATGCTGAGAGTCATATATTGTGGTTATTGCTACAGGCTCCAATGGATCAGTTATGTCGATCACCTGAATGGCATCATCCGTGTAACTTGCCACTAACATGTATGTTTGATCAGACCCAGTAAAGATACTCATACTGCTTGCGCCCTCAAGCCCATCAAAACCATCTTCTCCATCAACTATTACACCCACCGGCAAGGGGTTGGCCGGATTTGTCATATCAATCACCTGAATGGAGTTGTCGCCAAAACCAGATGCCAGCACATATGTGTTGCCGGACACAACAACCGACTCGATACGACTTACTGTTTTGAGACCATCAAAACCACCTTCACCATCTTGTATGGTGGCCACCGGCATGGGGGCATTTGGGTCAGTTACATCGATTATCTGAATATAATTTCTATAATAACTAGCCACCAGCGCATATGTACTCTCAGATATTGTGACGGTGTCGACATGTGTTGGCCGAAGCAAGGTAACCACATTACCATCGCCCCCGACTCTGGCAGGCAAGGGGTTGGTAGGATCTGTTAAATTCAGCACTCCCATGGTATTGTCTTCAAAGCCTACTACCAGAGCGTATATGCTGTCTTGCGTGTTGACTATGGCCAGACTGATTGCGCCCTCAAGCCCATCAAAACCATCTGCGCCATACAAGATAGTTGTCACAGGTGTGGGTGAAGAGGGGTCGCCCACATCCACGATCTGAATGGCGCTGTCCAACAGGCTGGTTATCAGAGCGTAGGTAGTTTCAGGCGTAACAATAAAATCAATGTCGGATGGGCCCTCAAGCCCATCAAAACCACCCACCCCGTCCCGTATACTGGCAACCGGTACTGGTTT
>VXON01000192.1 GCA_009840065.1 Cenarchaeum sp. SB0662_bin_33
GGAGCGGTCCACTTCATTTGATCTTTCTCTAGATGTCTGCTATCTCTTCTGGTGTTTTATTATCAAACATGGGTGCTTTAAACGATTTTTTGGTATTGAATTGGTTATTCAAAAAGCAAAACACTTTCCAATCGGGCCTGACCGTCTTCGTTTGACCCCTCGGGAAACTACAGTCACAGAATTCCTCAAAATGCGGCACCCGCCAATTAATTTTGTTGGTGTAGCATTGAATTATTACACACACTAGCGCCTAGATAAAATTTTAACTCCTGCTCAGTCAGGTATAGTACCCGTATTGATCTCTGAGATTAACAGGTACCTCTGCTGGTGAACTCCAATCCATTTGGTCAGACTATGCCTATTTCTACAAGCACAAAATTGCTTTTTACATATGGATGTCGTACTTACCTACACAAACACTAAATTTCAAACTTTACAACACACAGATTCCGTGTCAGTTCATAGACGTATTATGTGGTTATGGTCGCAATTGAGAGTTTAATTAATCATTTTTGTCGTATAACATGAGATCTTTCTCTTCTAGAATAGCATGTAGGTTGTGAACTGACCTGTACACGTCACTCTCCTTCTTTGCTCCTGTACAGACCAACTTGCCCGAGGCAAAGAGCAGTATTACTGTCTTTGGGTCTAGCATCCTATATATCAGTCCAGGAAATTGTTCCGGCTCATACATGCTTCGGGGCAGCATCCGGGCTGATTTTTCTAGATGTATGCGCCCACCTAGATTTATGGCGGCTACCATGTTTTGCACAGTCACCACTGCATCTTTCTTTATATCTATGCCACCCTTTCGAAGCCTCTGTACCACAGTTCGTACAGCCTCTATGGACATCTCTTCTGACTTTGCACCAGTGCAGACCATCTTGCCGGTACGAAATATTAGTGTGGCCGTCCTAGGATTGTGTAGTCTAAAGACCAGTCCAGGAAACTGTTCCGGGTTGTACTCTGTCTGGGGGAACTTTTTGTTTATCTCATTTAGATCTATGGCCTGATCGACAGTAGCTGATGCAACCACATTTTCAACACTGACATGGGGTTTTGTTTGCGCCATATTCTGTCTGTATATTAGCACTATATATAGACGGTTCCTCCTGCAACGAAAGGATTTTTCAAATTATCGAGAGTGTTTTGCTTTTTGAAGTTGATCGTGCATAAAAACGATGACGCGTGTGCTAAATGAGAAATTGATGGTTTTTATTAATAATGATGGGCGTTTTAAACGATTTTTTGGTATTAAATAGCAATCATTGGTTGTTTATGGTACCTCAAAAAACAAAACACTTTCAAATTATCCAAATTTTGTCCAAAAGTAGTGTATCTAGGTAGATCAGCTCCAGACCACCACATATACCCAAAGTAATCATCAACCAAGATAACCAAATCTATGCAGCAGACTTCATTACACGAGCAAGGTCCCCTAGCGAGGATGCGGCGGTAATCATATCCCGCAGACGCGTGGCACCATCGACACCCTTGACGAACCTCATGGCCTGTGATTTTATTGAGGACAGTTTTATCTTGTAGTGTGTAGACATATTCAGATACTCAAAGAATGCCTGTATTCTGTCATGTATGGTAAATGTGCTGTACGAGCCTGACTTTAGATACTCGTTTATCTGTCGGAAAAGAAACGGATTTCCCATGGCGCCCCGTCCTATCATTATGTAATCGCAACCGGTCTCCCGGATCATATCGGCCGCATCCTGAGGACTTGTAATGTCGCCATTTCCCACAACCGGTATGCGTACGTTATCCTTGAGCAGTCGGATTAATGACCAGTCTGATTTGCCCGAGTATCCCTGAGATGCCGTTCGCGGATGTAGTGTTATCATACATATGCCCTCATCCTGTGCCGTACCCGCAATATCAAGGAATAGGTGCCGGTCCGTATCGGTGACACCCGCGCGCATCTTTAGTGTGATGGGTTTGTCTGTCGACTCTGCTAGCGTGCGGAATATCTCTCTAGTCACTGATTCGTGTTGGAGCAGCGCAGCTCCCGCCATCTGTCGAGTTATGTGTGGTGCAGGACAGCCCATGTTATAGTCTATGATGTCAAAGTACGGCTCCACTATGCGCACCGCCTTGGCTAATACATCAATATTTGATCCGAATAGTTGTACTGATAGGGGCCGTTCTAAATCCGAGTACTCTAGAAACTGGCGAATACTCTGACCCGTACTACATAATATGGAGTCCTGTGCCACTATGCTGTGTATGTTTGTAAACTCTGTGACCACTAGGGAAGCGCCCCACCTACGGCAGAGTAACCTTAAGGCAGGATCACTGACCCCGGCCATGGGGGCCAAAAACGCCCGGCCATCAAAGTTGGGTAAGCTACGTCTCATTCGGGACAACCATCATTGTCCGCATCCCCATCATAATCTTCAGGGGCGGTAGGGCAGATGTCGGCCCCATCTAGAACACCATCCAAATCTCCATCATGAACGAATCTAGACTGCTCGGGTAGGACATCAGGACAACCATCATCATCGTTAAACTTGTTCCATGTCTCTGGACTGACAGGGCACATATCCACATCATCAGGATATCCATCCGAGTCAGAGTCTGACATACCAGGACCCCCACTACCCGCTGCTAGCGTATCAGGACACCCATCCCAGTCCAGATAACCATTAAAGTTTTCTGCCTCATCGGTACATGTGTCCCAGCGGTCATCTATACCGTCCCCATCGGCATCCGCAAAGACAAACTGAACCGCTACACCATCCTCTATTACATCCGGGCAGCCATCCTCATCCTGATACATGTTGTATGTCTCAGGTTGCAGCGGACAGAGGTCTAGGCCATTTACAACCCCATCAAAGTCAGGATCCTGACTGAGGGATGGCCTATCCGGACAACCATCATCGTCCAGTATACCATTATATGTCTCGGCCCTTGTGGGGCACAAATCCAGTATGTCTATAATACCATCAAAGTCAGAGTCGGGATTCAAGACCCCTGCCGGAGGTGCATCCGGGCAGCCATCCTCATCCTGATACATGTTGTATGTCTCGGCCACTTCAGGGCAGAGGTCTGCATCATCAGATAGTCCATCCGAGTCCAGGTCTAGGACGGTGGTTATCGGGTAGGAGTCAGGACAACCATCTGTATCCATATGCCTGTTATAGTTCTCCCTGTGATCAGGGCAGAGGTCTGCATCATCAGGAATGTTATCATGATCGCGATCAAACCACGTATTTACTGCCTGCACGACTACATCCGGACACCCATCCCAGTCCAGATAACCATTAAAGTTTTCTGCCTCATCGGTACATGTGTCCCAGCGGTCATCTATACCGTCCCCATCGGCATCCGCAAAGACAAACTGAACCGCTACACCATCCTCTATTACATCCGGGCAGCCATCCTCATCCTGATACATGTTGTATGTCTCAGGTTCCTGCGGGCAGATATCGTTGCCATCGGCCACGCCGTCCATGTCGGCATCTATAATGGTTGTATATCTATCCGGACAGCCATCCTCATCTAGTATACCATTATATATCTCGGCCCTTGTGGGGCATAAATCCATACTATCTGTTATGCCATCAAAGTCCGAGTCCATATCAGTTCTAACATCAAAGATAGCATCCGGACAGCCATCCGAATCCATGTACTTGTTGTACACCTCCCTCTCGTACGGGCACAAGTCTGCACCATCGGCTATGCCATCTGAATCATAGTCGCCTAGGGCAGGTATGACCATTACATCCGGACAGCCATCCTCATCCTGAAATTTATTATAATTCTCCCTCTGATTTGGGCACGCATCATCCGCATCCGGTATGTTGTCATAGTCTGTGTCAAACCAGGTGTTGACTGTAACTGCGGTCACATCCGGGCATCCATCCCAGTCTAGATAACCATTAAAGTTCTCAGGCTCGGCAGGACATGTGTCCCAACGGTCATCTATACCGTCCCCATCCACATCCGTCATGCCATCCCCGTTTACAGGGGCAGATGCAATAACATCCGGACATCCATCAGTGTCCATGTATAGGTTGTATATCTCCGACTCGTTCGGGCACAAGTCCAGCGAATCCGATATACCGTCCCCATCACTATCACGTAGGGTCATATAGTCATCCGGACACCCGTCATGGTCATCAACACCGTTAAATGACTCGTACCTTGTTGGACACAAATCCATAATGTCAATTATACCGTCCCCATCGGTATCGTGGCCTACCTCTTCATCATATGGTGATATATCCGGGCAGCCGTCCGAATCTTGATACCTGTTGTATGTCTCCTGTGTAAGGGGGCAGTCATCCATATGGTCCTGTATGCCATCATAATCAGCATCATACCAAGGAACAAAGTCTGCAGGACATCCGTCTATGACAAGACCAAACTCTTCGTCATAATCCTCTGCCAGATTTGGGCACAAGTCGGTATGATCAGGCACGCCATCCCCATCGGTATCGGGAAGTGCGGATGCTACACCCATTAGCCCTGGCAGTAACATGACTGCGAGACCGTACACTATGTACTTACTCTGGACAGCCATCATCATCCTCAACACCGTTATAGTTTTCTGATATATTAGGGCATTGATCAGCATTATCTATTATACCGTCAAGGTCCGCGTCGTGTACAAATCTGGCCTGTTCAGGCGCCGTATCCGGACAGCCATCTGTATCATTGAACTTGTTCCAATTTTCGGGATTCAATGGACACATATCAACCAAATCAGGATACCCATCACCATCAGTATCTACTATGGTTGGTGATGTCGAACCTGCAGCAGGTGTGTCGGCGCAGCCATCCCAGTCTAGATAACCATTAAAGTTCTCAGGCTCGGCGGGGCATGAATCCCAGCGGTCATCTATACCGTCCCTATCTAAATCAGGAAATACAAATGATGCTGCCGTGTACTGTATGGTATCCGGACAGCCATCTTCATCCTGATACCGGTTGTATGTCTCGGGTATGTGGGGGCAGGAGTCATGTATATTGGCTATCCCGTCCGAGTCGTTATCTGAGAATGTGGGGTAATCGTCCGGACAGCCATCCAAGTCTTGTATTCCATTAAAAGTTTCAGATTGGGTAGGACACAAATCCAGAATATCGATTATACCGTCCGAGTCACTATCCGCGATGCTTTTAAAGTCTGCAAACCAGTCCGGACAGCCATCCAAATCCATATACCTGTTGTATGTTTCAGGAGCATCCGGACACTCATCGGCCGTATCTAGTATACCATCCCCGTCGGTATCCATGACGGGTCCACTCAGTGGTGGCAGGTCCGGACAGCCATCTGCATCTAGGTAGTCATTATAACGCTCAGCACTGTTGGGACATTTATCCATCGCATCATATATGCCATCATAGTCTGAATCCAAAAGCTGGCCCGTAGTGGTTCCTTCTTCATCAGGACAGCCATCCCAGTCTAGATAACCGTTATAGTTCTCAGCCTCATTTATGCAAGAGTCCCAGCGGTCTTCTATCCTATCATTATCGGTATCCGGGAACAGAAATGGCTCGCGGTATGTATCAACCCGGTCCGGACAGCCATCTGAATCCTGATATCGGTTGTATGTTTCGGCCTTGTTGGGACAAGAGTCATGCATGTCAATTATACCATCACTATCTGTGTCATACGAACTATCAATAGTATCCGGGCAGCCATCTCCGTCTAGATAGTTGTTCTTCGATTCAGGTTGGGATGGACACAAGTCAATACTATCAATCAGACCATCACCATCAACATCCGAGATGGAATCTTCCTGGGGTAACATGTCCGGGCAGCCATCGGCATCCTCAAACATATTGTATATCTCCCTCATGTATACACACAAGTCCAGATTGTCTGGTATGCCATCGTTGTCCTGGTCTCCCACAAACGGCAGGTCCAATCTGTCCGGGCAGCCATCGGCATCCTCAAATCTGTTAAAGTTTTCACGCCTGTCCGGACACATATCAACATCATCAAGAATACCATCATAATCCGTATCTCCCACAGGTGTATGATCCATAGGTATTATATCGGGGCAGCCATCCCAGTCCAAGTAGTTGTTAAAGTTCTCAGGCTCGGCAGTGCATGAATCCCAGCGGTCTTCAATATTGTCGTTATCGGTATCCGGGAAGCTGAACTCGGATGTTGGGCTTGTGACATCATCAGGGCAGCCATCCGAATCCATATACCTATTGTATGTCTCCTGCGTTAGGGGACACGAGTCAATATAATCTGATAGACCATCCCCATCCGAGTCCCGTAGTACGCTGACATCATCAGGGCAGCCATCGCCATCATCTATGCCGTTTGGTGTCTCGGGAGCCGAGGGGCAGAGATCAATATTGTCAATAAATCCATCCCCATCCGTGTCAACTATTGTAAACGGATCCGCGGGGGAGACATCAGGGCAGCCATCGCCATCATTGAATAGGTTGTAGTTTTCGCGGACCGTGGGGCACAGGTCCAGATGGTCCTGTATGGCATCATAATCGGCATCGTACCACGGAACAAAATTGGAGGGGCAGCCATCTAGTACATCCATCTCATAGTCTTCCTGCATATGCGGGCATTGGTCCTCGCTGTTGGGTATGCCATCATCATCAATATCGTTTATGGGAACTGCATATGCGGGTACCATGCCCACCGTCAGTATTAGCATGCCTAGAATCCAGACATGACACGACATCTCTCTACGGGTCCGGGCAGCCATCAGCATCCTCAACTCCGTCATAGTCTTCAGCCTCCAATGGACAAGAGTCCTCGGAGTTTAGTATGCCGTCCAGATCAAGATCGTGTTTGTAGCGAGACTGCTCGGGAACTATATCCGGGCAGCCATCAGCATCCTCATACTTATTCCAAACCTCCTTTTCAGTGGGGCACATATCAATATTATCGGGCAGGCCGTCATCATCCGTGTCGTTGGGGTGTGCAATATTGGGAACCTCATCCGGACAGCCATCCAAGTCTAGATATCTGTTCCATACCTCGTTATGGCTTGGGCAGAGATCTAGAACATCGGGCACCCCGTCTCCATCTGCATCCGGCAACCTCTCATCTGTATCAGGGCACCCGTCCGTATCCTCAAATCCGTTATATATCTCAGGCTGTAGAGGGCACAAGTCATCACGATCATCTATGCCATCATTATCCGAATCCACAACAAGTGATTCATGTATGACATCAGGGCACCCATCAGCATCCTGATATCGGTTGTACACCTCGGCAACTAATGGGCACTGGTCTATATCATCAATAACTCCATCAAAGTCACGATCACGCGTCACATTGTAGTGATCCGGGCACCCGTCAAAGTCCAACACACCGTTAAATGTCTCGGCCCTTGTTGGACAGAGATCTGCATAGTCGATTATGCCATCACCATCCGAGTCGGGGACCGTACTGCCATCAAGCCTAGTATCCGTGCACCCATCCTCGTCCTGATACCCGTTGTAGTTCTCAGGAACTAGGGGGCAGTCATCAATTGAGTTTGGTATACCATCAAAGTCAGTATCATAGTCTATTATGAAGGGCTCAAAGTCCGGACATCCATCCTCGTCCTGATAAGAGTTGAACCGCTCGCGCTCAGTGGGACACTCATCCATACTGTCTATAATACCATCAAAGTCAGTATCAGGTTCGCCGGGCGCATCCGGACATCCATCTGAGTCAAAGAACTGGTTCCAGACCTCGGCGGTGGTGGGACACTGGTCTATTGTATCGGGTATGCCATCAGCATCACCATCGGCCAACAATGAATCCGGACAGCCATCGGCATCAAGATAGCCGTT
Organism: Cenarchaeum sp. SB0662_bin_33; assembly: GCA_009840065.1. Classification (GTDB taxonomy): domain Archaea; phylum Thermoproteota; class Nitrososphaeria; order Nitrososphaerales; family Nitrosopumilaceae; genus VYCS01. The sequence continues at coordinate 7,771 of VXON01000192.1, forward strand.
ATGGGTTTCAGGCTGTGTAGGACACTTGTCATCCAAATCACTTACGCGGTCATCATCAAAGTCCAAAAATCCAAGACCTAGGTCCTCTTCAGGGCAACCGTCATCATCCTGAATGTGATTGTATGTCTCTCGTAACAGCGGGCAGGCATCTATTGAATCTGGCAATCCGTCGTGATCCCTGTCGGGTGTGTTAACCGAGTCCGGACATCCATCGTGGTCGTATACATTATTGAATATCTCGGCCTGTGTGGGACAGTGATCATTTAGGTCATCAATTGTATCATTGTCACTGTCCGGTATTACAAACTCCTCACCAACAAAGTCCGGACAACCGTCGGTATCTTCAAAGTAGTTGTAGGTCTCAGGCGCGTTTATACATTCATCTTGGGAATCCACAACGCCATCCCTATCGACATCCAGAACAGACTTGTATGGGGGTATATCAGGACAGCCATCGGCATCCTGATGCTGGTTGTAACGCTCCGGCTTTAAGGGACACTCATCCACACCATCGGGTATCTGATCCCCATCGGCATCACCGGGAGGACCCCGTATGTCAGGCAGGCTGTCAGGACAGCCATCATAGTCCGCGTAGTGGTTTATGGTTTCAGATTCATTGGGGCAGATATCATACCTGTCTGCAACACCATCGGCATCTTTATCCATGAATACACCACCATTGGTAAAGTCGGGGCAGCCATCCGCATCCCTGTAGTTGTTTATTGTCTCTCTCTCGTTTACACAAAAGTCAAATATGTCCGGCACTCCGTCATCATCAGTATCTATCATACGGGGGTCTTGTAGTTCATCAGGACAGCCATCCGAGTCCATATATCTGTTGTATACCTCATCTAACGAGGGGCATTCATCGATAGCATCCGGGATGCCATCTTGATCTAAATCATTACTTATTATATAATCATCAGGACAGCCATCCGAGTCCTCAATGCCATTATAATTCTCTGCCTGTGTGGGGCACAGGTCTATGAGGTCAACTATGCCGTCTTGATCACTGTCGGGCAGTCCAAATTCCCCTGCCCCGGGAACCGTGTCCGGACAACCATCTTCATCCTGAAACTGGTTATAACGTTCTTTCTGGTCTGGGCACTGGTCTACACCATCCTCAATACCATCACCATCCTCATCATACCATGGTACATACTCTGATGGACACCCATCTAGGGCACCCAAGTAGTCTTCCTGTAGGTTCGGGCACTTGTCCACCGAATCGTCTACCCCGTCTTTGTCTATATCAGAGTCTGCATGTACGCTGCCTAGCGGAACAGAGAACACCACTGCAAAAACAGCGATGCAAAACCCTAACATGTTGCGCCGCGCTAACATAGTTTAACAAACTGCCAATCCTGTTATTAAACTTGTTGTGTTCTTTCCGCAAGAGCAAATAATTTTTGTCTGCAAGTCTATTGCACCTCTTAGATTTTTATACTATGCTTGGAGTTTCATGGGAGAAGATACTGGTCATCACACATGTCATGGTAGGACACATAAAATCCCCTGCGTCGGTATACCATGGATGTTAGCCGTGCAGCGTTTTGATGCACGGTTGTGAACTTTTATTACATCGGCCGGAACCGGGCTTTGTTACAGGTACACTGAATAACCAACATCTGTCCGGACAGCAAAAGATTATGCTTCCCAGCGTCATGTGGTCATTAGGGAGCCGTAGCGCGGATGGGTGACATCAGCCGCATCCGTCGGGGGCGAACAGACCGGCGCACCAAAATCTTGTAGGCAGAAAGCATCCGGGCGACCCTAGGATGGGTGGTGCCACTAGGACGGACCGGACCTCCCAATGCACCTATATCAAAATGCAAAAGTAGATGGATATTTTCACGTCTAGTTCACATGTAAAAGTGTGAACGAACTTATGCCCCTCGGTATAGGTCCAATTACACATAAACCCCTAAATTTCATTCACTTGGAGACAAACCATGCAGCAAACGACTCCAAAGATAGACGCCTATGTGATAATGAGACTTTGTCTATGTGTGCTAGTGTGTCATGCGAGCCGTCCGGCATAAATATGGGGTCATAACCCCACTTTGTGCCCACAATCCTTGTGGATATTGCACCTCGCAGTTCACCTGAAAAACACTTTGATACGGAGCCGTCACTGTACGCGACGATGGACCTAAACGTTGCCCCTCTTTCTACCTTTACCAGATTTAATATGCCTTGGTTTCCTATTGTGTCATACACAAAAGAGGAGTAGGGCCCTGGAAACCCCTTTAGGCTGTCTATGAATAGACCAGCATCTTCCACTATTACAGGACTTTTTAGTAATGTGTAGGCATGCGCAGCCTTATGGGTAGCTATGTCGTATAATGATGCAGACTGTATCTCGGGCAGTGTAGCTGCATAATGCTTTACCGTTATGTCTAACTCATCTAAAATACTATATACTTCTTGAAATTTGTGATTATTGGATGAAACAAAATATACATCAGACAACCCGGGCATACCTCCCCCGACGTTCTATATCTGATGTTATCTTTAGGACACGCTTCCATTGAGGCATTGTTTTGGAGTAACCGGCCACCAGTTTATCCCAGGCCTCATCTATGATATCGGCATGGGCACTGTTGAATATCTCTTTTATGAGCCGCATATCCACTGCCCAGTCTTCGGGCTTTGTAGTGCGGGATGAGAGGCCCATATCTATCAGGTATAGATTATCATTGTACAGAAAGTTGGACGTCGTAAGGTCGCCGTGCATTATGCCCGCAGAGTGTAATAGCCCGGCTATTTGCCCCATTGAACCACAATGGGATAGAATCTCATCATTGTCTAGAGAGTGAATGGGCTTGGCCGCTATATACTGCATGACTATTGTATACTTTTCTGTGTTGACAAAATATATCAGAGGCGAGTATATTCCCAACGATTTTACTAGGTGTAACATGTCGGCCTCGCGGATGGTTCTCCGGCGACGAAGACGCGCATCTAACTCTGTATTTCTGTATGGTTTGGGACTGCGTGTCTTTAATACTGCATCCCTACCAAACCACTCTGTACGATATATGTCGGCCTCGGCCCCCCGTTTTATCAGTTGCATGGCTCCCACTTGGTACTAGGGCATATTTAATTACTATCGACCTATGCCAAAATGCAAAAGTACGTAGACATTTTCATGCTCTAGAAGTGTGCGCGAATTTATGCCCTTCGGTATAGACATTATGCAGAAAGGCTAGAAAGGCACCCAACCCACCTTCACACAAAGAGCTATATAACAGATACATACATCACATAGAATGGAAGAGGGCGAAAAGAAACTCCGCCAGGAAGATTGTCATGAGGACAACTTGGGCTCGGGCATACTGACTTTGACGAACAGACGTCTGGCCTTTGACAAGAGCAGGGCTAGAATCATGGATTTTTCAAAACATATTGGTGAAACGATAATCGACGTACCACTATCTGATGTCAAAAAGTTCTGGGTGGAGGGATTGTTTATGAAAAAGTTCTGCTTCTTGGCGGGGGAGGAGACCTACAAGTTTGGCGTTCTAAATCCTGGAGGGTGGGCGGATGCCACTCAGGATGCTACCGGTGCCGAATAGCGTATAACAACTGAATCAAGACGCCATGACTGCCGAATGAATGTATCCTGTATGCGGACCGGCTCCTTCACTGTAGACTCCAGCATGCCGGTGGCGGCTATCTGCACACCACAATCCCCCGCATACTTTGGCGGTACTGCATAAAAGGCGCAATCATGCCGATTACAGGCCTCACGCAGCATGCTTGAGAGCCTCTGGTTGGCGGCAACCCCTCCCACAATCATCAACTCGGTCTTGCCTGTGAGGGACAGGGCCCTCTCCACTGCCTCGGCGATCATGGCAAAGGCAGTCTCTTGTAGTGAATAGCATGCGCGGTTATCTCCCACTGACTTGGCCAGTGACTTTGCTGCAGACAATAGTCCTGAGAATGAGACATCATTACCACGTACAGTATATGGTAGTGTGGCGTATTGCTTGTCCTGATGAGCCATCCTCTCTATGTTTTGGCCACACGGTGAGGCCAAGCCCAACGAGCGACCAAACTGATCTAGCAACTGACCTAGTGTTATGTCCAATGTCTCTCCAAAGACCCGCCATTGTTCTGAGAGAAATGCCAGAATCATGGTGTGGCCGCCAGAGACTAGCAATACCAGCGGGTCCGTGGCGCCAGTAAGTATTCTACCTAGGTCTATGTGCCCTATGGCATGGTGTATGGGATAGATGGGTATATCATAGTGTATCGACAGGGCGCGGGCCATCACGGCGCCCACCCGCAGGCAGGGACCAAGGCCCGGCCCACCGGCATAGGATATTATGTCCACATCCTCTATGTTTACGCCCCCCTCCCTCAGACACTCTGCTAGGACTTTTGGCCCCTGCTCAACATGATGTCTGGATGCCTCCCGAGGATGTATCCCCTCTCCCTGGGGCGGGCGATATATGCTACGCACATCTGCCAGTATTGTATTATTGTGCAATATGCCGCACGACATTGTATGCGCCGTGCTCTCTATACCAAGTGTGATCAACCTAATTCTTCGCCCCCGCAGATACTATCTTTATGACATCACCATCCTGTATGATATGCTCGGCGCCTATGCGTTGATGAGTCTTGCAGTCTATTCCGTATAGGAAACTCTCCCCAATATCGGTATGTACCATATATGCCAAATCCTTGGCCGAAGAGCCCCGGGGCAGTAGTAAGACATCAGGAAGAACAACACCATCCTTGTTAGTAAGGCGGGTCTCATCCTCCACCGGATACGCGGTGATCAGGCTCATCCGATCAAATACGGCCGAGTTTAGCACTCTCTGTATGCCCGTCGAGCCAAGTTTATTCAGTACGGACTTTACTATATTTAGCGCCTTTTGTTGCGGGACGGATATCTCTGAAGTAGTATATTCAAAGGAGCTATCCCCGGGCGTGTATGAGATTATACCTGCTTTGGCGGCGCGCCGTAGTATTAATTCAGTCTCGGCACTGCACGGAACGGATTCACCTAGTATGTTTGGATCATCTGCCAAGTCGGCCTTGTTGGCCGCCACCAAGATTGGTTTTGTAATACGACGCAGATGACGTACCATGCCATAAATCTCATCATCAGACCAATCTTTTGGGGCCTTTGATATGAGATTCAACTCCTGTAGTGTGGATTGCACATCATTTTGGCGCACTCCCAATCCGGTAAAGCGATTGGTAATGCCCTCGGCGACCTTCACTCTCTTTTGGTTCACCTCCCGACATAACTTGTCCCACTCTCGCTTTATGATATTTAAAAACCACATATCGAACTCCTCCTGAATAAATTTGACATCCTCGGCAGGGTCGTGTGTACCCGGAGGTACAGGCTGACCCTGTATGTCGGTGCTGCCGGCCACATCAACCACATGTACTAGTATGGAGGCCTGCCGGGCATCATCCAGAAACTGGTTTCCCAAACCTTTGCCGGTGTGGGCCCCGGGTACCAGACCGGCCACATCTATTAGTTTTATCGGAACCAGACGTATGCCATTGTTACATGTATTGGTGGAATGTTCTATACCAAAATGCCTGCAGGCGCACACAACCCTAACATGGGACACACCGACATTTGGCGATATGGTTGTAAACGGGTAGTTGCCTGTAGCAACATCACTCTCAGTAGACGCCGCAAAGAAGGTTGACTTGCCCACATTGGCCTTGCCCAGCAACCCCACCTGCATCATAACATACCTGATTTTAGGGCGATTTATGATTTTTTGCATGAGTAGGCGTAGTGATATTTAATATTAGTTGGGCTGAACCGCAGCGTACACTCTAGGTTACACACAAGTCAATAAAAAGTTCGTCTACTTCCATGAACGATCCATACAATAATGGTCTAGCTATGAAAAATCACATATGGTATAATTTCTCCGAGTCAGGCCCACGCCACAATCTTACGGTCCTGTACATAAAGTCCCATAAACATTCCCAGTGTTATTCTTGGAGTATCTCCTGTTATCCTTGTGACCAGATGATAATAGAAAGGGTTGATAATTACCAGATCGCCCGTATTAATACTAGGCGCCATGTATGCAGAACTATCTCCAATCAAGTCTAGAGAGTATCCAAAGTCAATGTTTCGAAAGCATTCATCATCTTTTTTCCATTTTCTGTCGTATAATAACAGTCTGCCCCCACCCTCAGACTCCTGTATATGGAGCACACAGGACAGCTGATGGTCAATATTTGATAATAAATAATCCTTTCCCTCGTATGTGACATTGTCCTTATGTAGCGGTATGGCCGTTCCCTTTTCATGTATTCGAATTATGGCCTGGGAGTAATAGTTGTTATCTTCATGTGCAGGTGAGACAGAATATCCGGGCAACATGCGACTAACCGTATCATATACACGCAGTATTGGACTGTCCATACCACAAAAAATTTTTTTAAATGTTTTTTGGGACTTTGCGGCATCCTTAAAGTATTTTTTCTTACTGGTAGTATGTGCCATAAGAAATGGGCCTATGTGCCTTAGCTTTCCATTCTGAAAACTGTCACAATTATATTTTTTTATTCTGTCAGTTATATCTTGACAATTTTTTTTATTGTAAAAATTACGAATTACTATTATGAAATTTTCTCCAGATATCAGGCACTTGAGGCTTGTATTGTTTATCTGCGAATAATCAACTATTTTAAGTGTCTGCATTAATATCCGCCGGCACCCGAGTGTGATACCTTTCCCAAAAGAGTTCCAGACTCATTTCTCCCCTTAACCTCACACTTTAAAAAAGCGCCGGCCACAGATGCATCTAACAATTCTTTGGTCCAGTCACTTATGTCATGTGGCATACCCGGCAATTCGGCTGAAGTTATTATTATTTTTTCACTATCCGTGTAATTATTCTTGTTCTCATTCTTTCTGTGAGTTACATTTAGAACAAACGTGTTATTAGATAAAGCAGCAGAGCCGTTCCCCCATATTATATCTCCCATGTCATGTCCTGTCACTTTTTCATATATTAACATATTAACAAAAAATTTATGCGTACCACTAGTATCTCTAGCAGCAAAACAATACCATGTTTATTATGACAGTATTTTACCATATTTAAATAAAATATATACGATCCAAATTTTATCTCAAACTATTTCCATACCGGCACAATTTTTCCCCTAAAACTTTTGAACAATCATCTTTTTTATTTTATGTCAGAAAGTGAAAAAGTGCCAATTGACACCTAGGTGCTAGGAGTGGAAAAATCCT
>VXON01000016.1 GCA_009840065.1 Cenarchaeum sp. SB0662_bin_33
GGAAGTCTTTGGTTACTCATTATTATTTAAGGCAGGTACTTTATATAACAGTTTTTCATTTGAATTTAAAGTATAGATTTGTATGAACGTTAATCAATTTCACTATAGCCGTAGAACATCTAATGGTATAACCGTAAATTACCACCAACAGTTAATGCACAAAGACCCTGCCAACCATACGTTTTTAATTCCGCAGTGTGTACTGTCGGCAGTTGAGTAGCCTAGATGACTTTGACAGGGAACTGTTAAACGAGATACAGCAGCAGTTTCCCTTGGAGGCATACCCATATCACAGGCTGGCATCCGTACTAGATGCCAGATCAGAGAAGGTCATGGACCGCATCAGGGCGCTCAAGGAGTCAGGAATAATACGGCAGCTGAGTGCCATATTTGACACAAGAAAACTGGGATACAAGAGCTCGCTGGTGGCCATGGAGGTAAAACCAGACAAATTAGTGGAGGTCGCCGATGCAATTAGTCGTCATCCAGGGGTTAGCCACAATTATGAGCGAAACCACAAATTCAACCTGTGGTTTACGATAGCCGTACCTCCAAGGCACAGCATACAGGATGAGGTGAACCGGTTTTCAGAGCTGGGCGGCGTAAGGGCGACGCGGATGCTGCCCACGCTGCGCATGTTCAAGATTGGTGTAAAACTAGACATGAGCACAAAGAACAAGCAAGAGGTAAAACCATCCGAGACAAAGAGAGAGATACGGCAGGAACCGTTTGGTGGTACCGAAAGGGATAAGGAGTTTGTAAGGGAGCTGCAGAAGGACCTGCCTGTGGTTGAACGGCCGTTTCTACAGATGGCCAACAATCTAGATACGACCGAAGAGGGTGTGTTTTCGCGACTTAGATATTATGAGGAGACGGGCATAATGCGACGCTATGCCGCCATACTACGTCACCGGGATGCCGGATTTCTAGCCAACGGTATGATTGTCTGGAAGGTGCCCGATGACATAATAGAGAATATAGGAGAGCGGCTTGGTGCATTTCCGCAGGTGAGCCACTGTTACCAGCGTCCCGCATATCCGGACTGGCCGTATACGGTATTCTCGATGATACACTGCCGCACTAGGGATGAGGCATCACAGATAGCAAAGACAATACAGTCACAGATAGGCATAGAGCACTACAATATACTCTTTAGTGAGCGCGAGTTCAAAAAGAGTCGCGTAGAGTACTTTGTGTAGGACCCGCTCAGGCCACCGACGATTTTAGTTTGTAGGGAGGCCAGCTAGAATATATCTCGTATATCTCGGCCATGTCTTTATCTGACAGATACCTTCCATCAGATATGCAGGAGAACATCTCTATCTCCGAGGAGTCTACGACTGTGGGTAGTACAGAGCCCACCGCATCCTGCGAGAGTATGAACTTGATTGCCAACTCGGTTATGTTTAATCCGTTTCTATCGGCTATGGGACGCAGCTGCTCCACCTTTTTAAGGGCGGCCATTCGCCATTCAATCTTACGATCACGACGATGATCATTCTTTGGTATCTTTGTATCTGCGGTTATTTTGCCGGTCAGTATTCCGGATGCGTCAGGAACCCGAACCAGTATGTTGGCATTCAGTGTTTTGGCCTCCCGCATCAGTTCGTTACCTGGGGTCTGCTCCAGTATGTTGTATACGGTCTGTATGGCGCCAACGTTCTTCTTTGACATGGCAGCAACCCCCTCATCCCTCCACCCTATGGCGGGGCCCAGCGCTACCTGGAGGGTTCTGATGGTGCCTTCCCGTACAAGACCGTCCAGATAGTTGAACGGCTCATCACTGCGTATGTGGTTCATCTTGGGGTTGTGCAGCCCATACATCTCTATATGGTCCGTACGCAGCCTCTCCAGGGATGACTCAAGGGCCTTTTTGGTAAATTTAACATCAAACCGCTGTGGCAGCTCAGAGTGTCCAATCTGCTCAACTCCAGCAAAGTCATACCCATACTTGGTGGATATTACAACGTCATCCCGCACACCATCTAGGGCCTCACCTAGCAGCCTCTCACTCTTTCCTTTTCCATACATATCGGCAGTCTCAAAGAAGTTTATTCCGCAGTCGTATGCTTTCTTGATCATCCTCTTTGCCTCGTCCTCGTCTATCTTTCTGCCCCACCAGTCCAAGGCAATGGTCCATGCGCCAAATCCTATCTCGGATATTTTAATATCAGTGTTGCCCAGCTCTCTATACTTCATGATACTATACTCTGAAATTTTTCCAGTTGGAGTTTTATTTGTTTATCGTCCAGTATGGGCCGGCCGCCATCACATACGACATCAGAGTCCAGCCAAGACTTGCACCCCGAATACTCATCAAGTATGGGTATCTGTATTGGATTAATCCTGAACACCCTCAAGAATACCGCCTTGATTGGTCTTTGGGGCTGCCATGCACGCCGGCTCTGTATATACTCCCGGCTCCATATATGAAACTCCTCCAGCCTCTGTATTGTATCATCAGAGAGTATGTCCTGCTCGTGTAATACTTGGGCGTAGGAGGTTATAGTGTTTATGTTGCTAGGCGGTCTCTCTTGCCGCATGTAGTGTAGATATGGCTCCCTTATGTTGTGTGTAGTCTGATGCTCCCATGTGGGATATAGCAGAAACCTGTCTGACTGTACTATAAAGCCCGAGGCCGCCTCCATTATGCCACCCTTGCGTAGTATGACCAGCTGCTCGCCGGACTCTAGGGCGCCTATTATGGTGGACCACTCCTTGAGCATCATCTCCGGCATCACCCAAGACTCTCAATCAGTGGTATTATATCCTGTCTGACACATACCATCATAGGCGTGTCAGATACTACGTATTTGGAGATGGTAGTGGCGCGCAAGTCCATTATTAAATTCTGAAAGTCAGACAGATCATCGGTCTCAAATGCCAGCATAAAGTCCTGATCGTCCAGCCCAAAGGAGTATGTCGTGTTTAGTATTATGTCTGGGTGTCTTTTGCTGACGGTTATATGCTCATTCATCATATGCTGCCGGGATTCGGCCGGTAGCAGGTACCAATCCCGAGTCTTTGTAAACGGATATACCACTGCGTATTTTTTGGGGGTCGTATCGGTTAGAAATGATAACGGGGAGTTGTTGCTGCTATATACGGACGGCCTTGTACAGGAGAGGTAGGTGCGTGATGGTTCTATGTACTTTCCAAATACCGTGGAATGCAGTCTTACAGGAACCTTCTGCAGATCAGTGACAGACTTTGCACCAACCCATAGTAAAAAGTCAGACTCGGCCCGGATTCCCTGCGTGGAGTATGCCCTATATCTTACTCCAGATAGCTTGATTGCCTGCTCGGTCTCCTTGGCCGACTCGGACTTTCCCATGTCGGCGATCCATCTCCACTTTGGGTCCACGCGATAGAACATAAATCCAAAATAATATGTGTCATCGGCCATATTATATGGTGATAAATCTGGGTGATATATTTTAATGGTGTTTAGTTATCTGTCGGCATGGTGCTCGCGGAGAGCATCATACATCTCTAGGAACTGATCAGGATCCGTCTGCCGATACTGTTTTTCAAGCAGACGCACCTTGCGTTCGGATATGGTCTCGCCACGCACTATCTCATGAAACTCCCTTATTATCTGGGAAGGTGTCTTTTTTATGTCATAGCTGTTCAGTATACGGTTTACAGAGCTCTTGCACATAGCATCATATATGACATACCGGTACAGCAGGTATCCGCCCAGACCGGCAATGGCTGCTAGTATCAATGGTATGATAAATGCTGTTGCCATTGCATATATCAGAACACTCTCGATATTTCATTGTTGTCTATTGGATATTATGCGGAAATCCCACATTTGGCGGCCGATTCATCAGTGTGTCAACAGCAATTCATACGGGCAGCAGGACATCAATGATGGCCGGCTCCTTTCATCAATAAAACTCTGTAAGACGTAGGGTTCCCGCAGGCACGAATCCTTTATTCCTGTCGGAAGGAACGAGTCAATATCATAGTCTCTGCTGGTTCAGGTAGTGACTCGGAGGAACCCAACATATAAATGCAAAATAACAGTATTTCGTTATGGTTATAGGCTTGCAGATGAACCTAAAACACGCGCCGCTGATAGGTGGTGGGATCATGCATGGAGGGCCTTGGGCATATTGACCCACATACTCAATGTCAGGGTAACCTTTCACACAATGCCCATGCACGTATTAGAGAGATATACAATCACAGATAAGGACATGGCATATGCTGCGTTTCAGGAGAGTGGAATTGATGAGTGTGTAATCGTGCAGACATGTAACAGGATAGAGATGTTCTGCAAGTGTTCGGAGCCGGATTATACAAAGATAACAGATGCATGGGCAAAAATTACAGGTCTGCCCAGTGGAGACTTTGAGCGTGTTCAGACAGACCAGGATGCGGCAGCCATGCACCATCTGCTCAAGTTAGCCGTCGGGCTGGACTCTATGGTTGTTGGTGAGGAGCAGGTACTAGGACAGATAAAAGAGTCCATATCACAGGCTAGGGCTGCAAAGGCATCGGGAATCCACCTCAACACGCTCTTTGACAGGGCGATTCGGTTGGGCACCAAGATTAGAAACTCTACCGGTATAGGAAGGGGCGGTGTGTCGGTGGGTTCCATGGCAGTAAAGCTGGCAGAGGAGAGCATCAACAACATAAAGGATAAGAACATACTCATAATAGGCACGGGGGAGGTGGCCACATTGGTGGCAAAGTCGTTGGTGCGGCGCGGATACGACTTTTCGGCGGCCAGCCGCACACTGCGACGGGCAGCGGCATTCTGTAGCAAGATGGGAGGAACTCCTGTTGAGTTTCGTGGTGTTTTAAAGAACTTTAACATGTACGATGTGCTGTTTGTGGCTACCACTGCGCCGTTCTTTCTGGTGGCATATGATGCCGTGTCTAGTCTGCCCCGCAAGGACGGTGGTATGATGATACTTGATCTCTCAAATCCCCGGGCCGTTGATGAGCGGATAGCCAACATATATGGAATCAAGATGATGAATCTGGATCAAATAGGCGAGATGGTAGAGCGCAACATAAAGGAGAGAAACAACAAGGTGGACATCATAGAGAGTATTATAAACGAGGAGGTGCCGGCCTTGGAGGCATCGATGCACCGCCTAGAGGCCGAGCCATTGGTGAATGAGGTCTTTAGAAGGATGGGGAATGTGTGTGACCGGGAACTGATCCGGGCACTGCAGATGCTGGGCGATGCCGATGAGCGCACCACCCGAATAGTATCGGATATGAGCAGGGCCATTTTAGAGAGCCTAGCATCAACTCCCATGAACAACATACGCCATGCATCAGAACGGGGTGACAGGGAGACTGTAGAGGCGGCATCAAAAATATTTGACTACTCCTAGTGTCAGGATTTTATATCCCCAAATGATACCACTACACATGATACGGATGGGAGATGTCGTTGAGGATATTACAATAGATTCAGGGTCATCGGCGCGGGATGTCATAAGACAGATGGAGAATGCCGGGGGCTTTGAGTCTGTAAACGTGGTGAATGGCCTAGACATAATGGAGTCCATGATTCATGATAAGGAGTGTCTGCGGTTCCTATCGTTCGTGGGGGCCACCATATCTACAGGACTGCGGGGCATAATCCGCTCCATGATACAGAAGGGATGGTTTGATATTGTAATAACCACATGCGGTGCGCTGGACCATGATATTGCAAGACATTACTCCTCATACAATCAGGGGTCCTTCACCATGGATGATGGGCAGCTGGCCAAACAGGACATACACAGACTGGGTAATGTATTGGTACCCATGAGCAGCTACGGTCCTCTCATAGAGGAGAAGATGCAGTCGTTTCTACAGAGGGAGTATAATAATGGTGTACGAAGTATGACCACCGCGGATGTCTGTAGTATGATTGGCAGGAACATAGGAGAGTCGTCGTTCCTATACTGGGCAGACAAGACAGATACCAAGGTGATAGTGCCGGGCATAGTGGATGGCTCGGTGGGTAGCCAGTTGTGGATGTTCAAACAGAGTCATCCGGACTTTGTATTTGACATAGTCGGAGATTCAGAGATACTATCATCATATATATTCAAGGCCAAGAGGTCAGGCGCCCTCATGGTGGGAGGAGGCATATCCAAGCACCACACACTGTGGTGGAACCAGTACCGGGGCGGGCTGGACTATGCGTTATACATTACCACCGCCAACGAGTTTGATGGAAGTTTGAGTGGTGCGCATGTGCGTGAGGCCATATCATGGGGTAAGGTTACGGCCGGGGCGCGCCAGGCCACACTACACTCAGAAGCCACCATAATACTTCCATTCCTGTATGCGGCACTCATCTAGCCGCAGTCCAGTATTCCCAAGGTGCCATTACACTGAACATTATACGAGTCTATGCGCTCAAGCAGCACCTCGCATGTCTCTGGGTCCATATCCAGCAGATACTGCTCAATATCATATAACAACGCCTGATGTTCCACCCAGCAGGGGGGCATAAATACAACAATGCCAACAGCCATGATGGCCACCAGTGCTAGAACAAGTCCCCTACGAACTGGCTTTTTGAATGTCAATCTCTATTGTGGATATGTTACGATTCTTTCCATCCGACGACTCCATGGAATTGGATGATATACGGACATCGCCTATGGAGTATCCAACGGCGTTCAGTCGTTTCGAAATTGTAAGGGCCACATCAACGGCCTGCTTTATACGATAACCCCTAGCCTTCAGTGTTACGACGGGTGCTGACTTTATCTGTGTGAGTGTTGCATTTACATATGTCATAATGGGCTTGCCGCCTACAAATATTGTATCATGTTCCTGCCTTGTGTCACTCTCAGGAGCATCCAAGGATGCATCATCATCAGTCTCCACATAGGATTCAGCCACGGCCTCTTCAGTCATCACATATCAGAGTTATTATGGTTTATTAAATGATTTAGGTTACCCATACGTCTACAGGGATGGACAGGACTATGTATTGGTCCCATACATTACAGTGATGGCGGTACTGGCCGGAACGGATGGTACATTCCAATTTTACATTATTTGTCATTTAAGCGCATATACCTTGTAGAGATTGCCGGTATCTAGGGATCGATACTTCCAGTTAATATCCTTCCAGACTACAATCTCAAACTCCTCCTGTAGGCGGGGGTGAAGCAGTTTGTAGACATCCTCACCTACAAGTAACTGATCTGCGTTGGCTACCGACTGTATCTTGGATGCCATATTCATAGAGCGACCCATCAAGTCCACATGCGAGAGTTTGGGGTCACTGCCGTATCGAACTACTATATTAGTGCCATAGTCCATACCCATGCGGACATGCAGTTCCGGATAATCATACTGGGACAGTATGGGATTTATTCCCTCGCTTATGACAAGGCTCATCGACTTTGCACATCTTACGGCCTGATCCGCAGTAAAGTGCACTCTTTTAGAGGGCACAAAGTAGGCTATTATGGCATCCCCCATGAACTTTAACAACAGCCCTCCATGGTGGTCTACTGTACTTGCCATCTCTTGCGCAAAGGCCCCCATTATTATGGCCAGCTTCTCATAGGGCAGACCTAGCGCAATCTCTGTAGAACCTACCAAATCCACATACAATACTACCGCGTTGAATTTTTTAAAGACATTCTGCCGGAGAAATTTGGTAGAGTTGTCCGGAACTCCCTTGTATCTATAATCCTTCTTTAGTGATGCCCATATCCGGGTCTGTGTGTTTCTGAGTAGTGTTTCAGAGTCCACAATCGTGCCTGGCTTGGTCAATATCATGTCCGATATATCAAAAGGGTCTGTCTTGGTCATAGGTCGCTTCCGTGAATGATCAGGTTGCGGGATTTTAATAGTATTGTTATGGTTACAACCAAGCCGCATGTATTCATAGTAGTATAAAATTCAGTGGTGGGCCGTATATATCTGTGACATTCTAGAGAAGTTTTTGTTTTAGAAAGCATTGATGATTAAAGATCTATTTAGAATATTTAAGGATTAAGAGTACGATGTGTTTATACGGTGCAATTTTGACAGGTTGTATCAAGGCGGTAATAACTCATTCAATAACACACGCGCCTCACTCTTGGCATCTATTAGCAAACTGTCTTTATGATCAATTCTGTATGATTGTGAAAACAGTCCTTTCCACACAGAACATATGGTTTATTCATTCAACATGCTGTTGGATGCCATTATATATCATTGTACAGTTTAGTGGGGTTTTTGGAGTCTTTTGTTTGTAGGGATGGGTACGATCTGACCAAGTACCTCGATACAAGAATTACAATATCTCCCCCAAGGTGCGATTCTTATAAACACTGCGCATATGTGACATCTAATTTAGATGTCCGACTCGGTTTTTTATAATAATCTTAAAACATGCCAGGTGAAAAGCCATACCATGAGACCATTCCACGAACTGCTGGAAGTCAGACCTGACGTGCGCGACGGAACACTTGACCTGTCCGTATATGCAGCCAACCTTGGAGACGTATCATCCAAGATAGACAAGCCTGCCGCCAGAGAGTACCAAGACCCCAAACTATTCAGGGAGATGACATACGAGACTGAGAGGATGCGCAAGGCATTGGATGATATTCGTGTACGGTTGCAGGAGGGCAGGGGGAACGGAGTGCGCCAGTTGGAGACTAGTTTTGGTGGTGGAAAGACGCATGCCATGATAGCAATGTACCACGAGTGCACAGAGTGGAACGCAGCACGTATAGCGATAGATTGCCAGGTTCTAGATACAGCCTATACGATATGGGGGGAGATGGAACGCCAGTTGGATGGTACAATAACTAGGATGACCGGTCAGGTCGCGCCCTCTGGAGACAAAATCTACGAATTATTCTCAAACAGGGACAGACCCATACTGATACTAGTAGATGAGATGTTCAACTACATCAAGAGGGCGATTGCCATAGCAATTGGCAACTCGGACCTAGCGGACCAGACAATTACATTCATGCAGAACCTCAACGGTCAACTTGGTAGCCTGCCGAACGTATGCCTTGTGGTGTCATTATCCAATCGTGACGATGTCCTCAAGGCGGACAACAAGACTGCACGAACACAGAATGAATACTATGAGAAACTGCAACGCATAGCCGGACGGCACCTACAGCCTGTAACCATATCTGAGGATAATGACATATCCCATATTGTACGCCGTAGGCTCTTTCAGACCGACGAGGGTATAATATCAGACCGCGCACAGGATACAATACAGCACTGTATGGACAAGATAAAGGAGGGCGGCCTCATATCTGCAGATGATGTAAAGCCATACACCACGCGATTCAACAACACATATCCATTCACCCCTGATGTTATAGACATATTACACAAAAGATGGGGCTCATATGCCACATTTCAGAGGACGCGAGGTGTATTACGGCTGCTATCGCTTGTGGTACACTCCATGCTGAAATCCAAAAGGGGGTGGATTGCACCAAGTGACATAGACCTTTCTGTATCTGCGATACGGGGGGAGCTGCTCAAGCATGCCGGAGACAATACCGCGAGCGTGGTTGATGCAGACATAGTTGGGAGCAATGCGTTGGCCAGAAAGGCAGACGGGGATGCGGGTGTGCGCTGCGCAACAAGCATCTTTATGTACTCATTTCCACCCAAGATGAGTCGTGGAGCAACGCTTGAGGAGGTGAAGCGTTCCTCATTCACAGACCAAACACCACACTGGGTTGCGGGCGATGCGGTGGGCAAGCTAAAACGGCGCTGCTTTTATCTAGAAGAGGGTGATGAGGGAATGTTTTGCTTTGATATAACCCCCAACATCAACCACATGATAGACCATGCCAAGCAGAACGTATCTGATGGAGCAGTACATGATGCGGAGCGGAACCTGTTGGACGGGGCAAGGGACGGCGGCAGGTTTGTTAATATACACATATGGCCTGATGAGACCGAGGTATACAATATACCGGACAGGCCAGTCTTACAGTTGATAATATGCAAGAAGAACAGCCCAGAGTGGTGCAAAAGGGTTGTAAACGGTACGAGCAGATCCCATCGTATACATATGAATGGTCTGATATTTGTGCTCCCCACGGATGGAATTGTGCTAAATGACATGTTACGTTTACAGTTGGGCGCAGAGTCAGTACACTCACACATGAAAAATAGCACAGAGTATACATCCGCACGACGCTCATACGTAGACTCTGAGATTAAACGTGCTAGGGATGCATTGGGTGATGAATTGTGCAAAAAGTACTCGGTCATATACATACCAGATAGGGACGAGGGTGTAATCAAGTTTAAGGAATACATGTTTAATCCTAAACTGGAGAGCAACATATCATTGGATGCTCTGTTATGGGAGCGCCTCGTACGGGACAACCAGATAGCTGAAAAGATAGCTCCGGATATTGCCAGAGAGCACGGTAGTGATGCGGACGGCGCATATGACACAATGATACGTATACCCGGTAATGCAATGCCTGCATCCTTGGAGGTTGTACGAAGGGCGTTTGAGACCAAAGAGATGAAAGATAAAGATGAGTCTGAACTGGAACCAGACACACATGTATCGGGTGATTCAACTTGGAGTGGATTCTCAAGTGGCGAGATACCTGATAAGCCCGAACCTGCCGAGTCCGCGGCGACATATGAAAGGGTGGTATATACGGATGTTCTTGATGCAGTGGGGTTGAATAATATTCGTAGTGTACTTTGGGCGCCACAAAACTACACACTGAATGGATTTACCTGTAATATAGACAAGCGTCCTGATGGAATGTATGATGTGCGTCTGGAGGTGAGGGGTGTTGTTCCGGACAGCGTCGTGTCCAATATAAGGCCCACCGAACGAGGACATGTGGAGATAGATGGTGGCTGGGAAGAATAGACTCATTGGTACGATAATACCGATAAACGAGATATCAGAGTGTGGTGCTGCCGAGAAGAACAAAAAGAACAACCGAATCAACAATTTACATCGGTGGTGGGCTTCGCGACCCACCACCGTATCCCGTATAATGGCATATGCTGCACTAGTAGACCCACCAATAGAAGAGCATGAAAAAATGATACTAGACATGTGTGATTACTATGATACGACCAAGCCTGATCGTATAGCAGTACGGGAATCGGCGCGCGAGCGAATCAAACAGTTGTATGAGGAGCCACCAAAGGTACTGGACCCATTTGGTGGCACAGGTGCACTACCGTTTGGCGCCGCATGGCTGGGTTGTGAATCATACTCGATGGATTACAATCCTGTTGCTGTTATATTACAAAAGTGCGCATTAGAGTATCCGCCAAAGTACGGACATAGGCTAAAGGAAGACGTTGCAAAGTACGCCAAAAAGGTCGGAGAACTACTGAAGAAGCGCACTGCGCAGTACCACCAGGGCAGCGACCACTATGGGTATATTTGGTGCCGCACCATACAATGTAACTGTGGATACACAATACCGCTTATGCATAACTATACACTCTCAAAGAGGCGCAGTATACACTTCAAACCTACTGCGCAAAAAGACAAGATAAAATTCACCATACATGATAAGGGTGGTGTGCCACCGCCACAAGTTGGCGGTAACCGGGCCATGTGTGTAAAATGTGGGCGCCCATACACGAATCTAGAGATACGGGACATGACATGGGATCATGGCTCCGAGATGATGTGCGTTGCCGTATCAATACCAAAACGAGGCGCTGGTAGGAAATACAGACCAGTAAGCAAAAAGGACCATACATTGTATGAATTATGTGCTACTCATCTAGAAAAACATCGTGCGCAGTTCCAAAAAAAGTATCATATAGACCCGATACCCGATATGGCCATACCTACACCGGACGGTCAGGAGTTCAGACCCGATAGACCATCTTGGCATGTACTACGTATAGTTACATTTGGCTACACGCGCTGGTCACAACTCTTCAATGATCGCCAGTTGTTGTGCATGGTGATACTTTTAGAGATACTACGTGAGGTTGAACATGATATAATTACACAGTATGGACGTGAACGTGGCACGGCAATAATGACATATCTTGGACTTGTAATGGATAAGGTCTTGGAAAGATACTGTAGGTTATCTCCTTGGCATAATAAAGACGAATACGTCGTAGATTGCTTCCGCCTACAAACCTTAGGTAACGCTTGGGACTACGTAGAGGTTGCGCCCCATATGATATGGGAAAAGTCCATACGTTCTGTATTGGAGGGTATGACGGCCGCACTCTCAAATAATACACAATGCACTGTACAGCGAGCCTCAGCCACTAAACTACCATATGAGAATAATACATTTGATGCCGTATGCACAGACCCACCATATTACGATTCAATGCAGTATTCATATACCTCTGATTTCTTTTACGTATGGCTGAAGCGCTCCATAGGTCACCTACACAAGGAGTTATTTCGTGGTACTCACACACCAAAGAAAAATGAGGTAATTGAGACAAAGAGTCTAGCCAAGCGTCTAACGCCAGATTGTGTGGTACGTGACGGTGATGGCTACCAAGAATTAATGTCACAATCACTACACGAGATGTACCGTGTGTTGAAACCAGACGGCATACTCACACTAGTATACGCCCACAAGACCACCGAGGGTTGGGAGACACTAATCAAATCAATATTAGGTGCCGGGTTTACAATCACGGCTGCTTGGCCAGTCGATACTGAGAGTTCATCCCGTATGAAATCGTTGGGCACGGCATCCCTTGCCTCATCAATATACATGGTTGGCCGCAAGTGGGAGCGCAAACCGGTAGCCGAGTGGCGCACAGTACAACGTGAGTTCCGCGAACACACATGTGCCATACTAGATAATCTAATCAAGGCCAACATAACGGGTTCTGACTTTTACATCGCGGCCATCGGCTCCGCTCTGGAGATATTCGGCAAATATAAGGCAGTACGAAAGACCAGTGGTGAGCACATCACCGTAGACATAATACTAAGCGAGATACGCATATTATGTTCGGAGTTCATAGTAAAGACACTCACGACTGGCAAGGGTGGGAATATAGATAATCTCACCAAATTGTATATAGTGTGGCGATGGTCATATGGGAATCAAAAAGTACCATACGATGATGCGCGAAAACTCTTCACCGGTGTGGGACTAAACATGGATGATTATACAGGCAAGGGTGGTATTATACGACATAAGGGTAATGAAGTCAGTCTATTGACACACAAGGAACGTGATGATGAGATACTCATTACAGACAACAGTAGTATAGATGTCATACACCAAGCAATACGTCTATTAAATGCGAACAAACGTGATGAGGTGAAGGAATTACTCCTCAGTACAGGCAATGTAGGTGATGAGTTCAACGCCATATGTAAGGCAATAGTGGAGACTGGCCGCTCGCAAGACGGACAGACAGATGAATCAACAGAGATTGAGCAGTTCTGGTCTGGACGACAGGGAGAGATATATGAATCAGCGCCCGGACAGCAAAGTATAACTGATTATAATGAAGTTTGAAGATCTAAAACCAGGTATAATGATAGAAGGTCACAGTGGGATGGGCAGGTCACACTGGAGCAGTTTGAGAATGTGGGAGAGTATACGAAATTAACCATACGGCGGGACGATTGTGTCAGGAGCATTGTACGTAAAGACATAGGCATACAACTTTGTAGGAGGGACCACCTTTTATAAATAATAATAAATACGTACATCTATGACTCAGCAGCAGTTCCACAAGTCAGGCGTGGCCATCCCGTATGAACAGGCATCCACAGATGATGCCATGCTTATAGTCGATGTACGTTCCAAACGCGAGTATGAGGACGGCCACATACCAGATGCCATCAGTATACCATTGGCCAAGATACTACAGGCCGGTGATGGTCTAGGTAAGACATTTGGTAGTTTCGGCGTGGGCCCCAAAACCCACTGTGTCTTTTACGATGATGCGTATGGGGCTGTTGCATCTCGCGCGGCGATGGCTCTTGAAGCGATAGGCGGGCGGGCCAGCCTACTGGATGTCACTTATACGGTTTGGAGGAGCGAATATCTTCCGGCCACCGGTGCAGCAGATAAGGTAGAGTCGACCACATTTGAAGTAGAGCCGACCCAGCCGGCAGGCCGCATGCTGACCGATATTGACGATGTGGAAGATGTTGTTGACACCGGCAGCAGCATACTCCTGGATGCTAGAGAGCGTCTTAACTATCTGTCGGGCCACATACCAGGAGCCATTAACATGCCATATACCATGTTCAAGGATGCAGAGAATAACAAAATTTTACGCGCACCCGACGACCTAAGCCGCATATTTAAGAACCGGGGACTCGATCCAAACAAACCAATTAGAATAATTACATATTGTGGTTCAGCAGGTACCCTATCCGGACTTGTGTATTACGCGCTTCGCCAAGCTGGCTTTACTCAGATTAGCATGTATGCAAACTCGTTCCGGGAATGGAATACGCAAGAGAGACGCGCCGTTGAGGTTCAAGAAGACGCAAACTATTGGGATCTGTCAGCAGAGTAGTGAGTAGGACAAGATATGCCAATCGACATCCTAGCGTAAAACACTATTTAGAGACGACTCATGATATAGTGTGTAATAATTCAATGCCACACCAAGGTTCCACCTACAATATTGGGTGATGGTTAACAAACGTTTAGACTATATGGGTAAAAAGAAAACTCCATAGGGAAAAGAGTGTATTGTATATACTGAAAATATGATCAAATTCAGGCATTATCCAACAGACAGCAGAATATGGCATCCCAGAGCAAGAAAAATTTGTGGTACAGAGTATATCTTGACTGTAGCAATCCCACATGCGAATGCCCGTATCATACTATAGTATTACTGCTTGAAATCACTACAATTACCATTCAGCAAACTATCGTATCA
>VXON01000208.1 GCA_009840065.1 Cenarchaeum sp. SB0662_bin_33
TTTTACAGATGTATCCAACCGAGCGCCCAACTTCAAAAAGCAAAACACTTTCCAATAGACTCAGAAATAAAGAAGCGACAGGTAGATGGCGCCAAGAAACGCTGCAAGTGTAAGTGTAAGGAATAGTTAATATCGAGTTGCTGCCGCACATTCCCACGGCCCTAAAATAACTACTATGCATACAGGCCAATATTGTTACATCCGCATGCGTAATTAACTTATGCACGCCGCTATAAAAAATGGAAATGCCCTAGTGGCGCGTGGAGAGAATATCTCTTTTTTTGTTACCTGTACAATCATATTCACTGCCGGATTACCATCTGCGTTTGTTACATGGGCGTACAGTAAGACTGTGTACGTGTCTATACAATTCCCAAGGTCGCACAGGATACGATTTTTAATGGTGGCGTACAGTGTATTGTAATGGCCACTCGAATGCAAGTTCTAGCCCCAGTAGCTGCTGCCGCCGTAATAGTCGGAGTGGTTGGCATACTGTCCATACCTGCCGATACCAAGATAGATTTTGCCGAGTTTCCACAGGGCACTATTCGGGTTGACGATGTTGTGGTTCAGGTACAGATAGCCGATACAGAGCCCCGTCGTATATTGGGACTCATGCATCAGAACGAACTTCCGTATGATCAGGGAATGATATTCATATTCGATTCTGTGGGACAGTACAGTCTGTGGATGCGTAACGTACAATTTCCCTTGGACATGATATGGTTTGATGAAGATGGCGTTGTGGTTCATATAGAGGAGCACGTACCTCCGTGCCTTACTGCAATTGAGGCCATGACCTGCCCGTCCATTGCTCCTAGGGTTGATGCGCTCTACATACTTGAGGCCACAGGCGGCTTTGTTGAACTACACAACATACAGTTGGGTTCGCAGCTATATCTAATATCTGTATGATATCACTAAAATCGAAGATGACATCTAAAACCCGGCACTAATGAAGTCTGGTTTTCAAGCAATGGCTCCTGCAAAGACAAAAAGATTTCAAATTATATTTTTATCCAAAAATAGTATTTGGCATTGAGACCGGGAACCTTGTTATGAATGGCCGGACAGAGCTACCATAATGCAGTATTATACTCCGGCATAGTTTAGTCCTAAACTTGGTTATGTAATTCTACTAAAATTCATAAAAAACCAAAGAATTTATTCTGATTTTGCAATTAGAGGACATGCCACATAAAATCCTGATTACAATAATTATATTAATCGCTATGGGTATTTCTGCCGTCATACTGGTGGACGGTTCCAGCTTGCAACCTAAGGCCGAAACCCAGCCGACTAAACTATACTCCTGCTCCAACTTTGGGGCTGAATTACCTACCGCATCAATATCATACGATGACAACGACTTGATCCGATACAAACTGGAAAAGTACAACATAGATATGTCGCCACCACTGAAATTCTCTGGCGCAAAGGCTGCCGAGTACTGCTCGTTCTTTGCAGATGGCAGCGTACCTCTGTACTGTACATCCACAGAGCTTGTTCGGAATGGTGAATTTTTGGGTAACATACACATGGTGGGCACCAATGATGGCCCGTCTGCCGTGTTGGGGGTTGTGCAGTCTGATACCATAACATCAGGCATGGAAGTTGTAACAATTGTAACTGATTCAATTACCGAAAATGTATTTGATTGTATGGGTGGCATATCGGGACCATGGATAGAGCAGTTATCCGAGAGACATGTAGTGGAGAGATTAACAACAAAGTCTACTATAAATGGACTGCCCATGCCTATACTGCTAGAGCTGACCGGCTCACCTGGTAACTATCTGTGGAAAATTTTGATTGGTAATGCTACATGATACAATGGATTATCATATCAGTTGCCATGGGGTTGTTGGTCTTAGCCACAATACTTGGCGGTTCTACTTTGGTCCCTGATGTGCAGACTGCCATATTCTTTGTGCTGTTGGCCGTCGCTGCTTGCGCATTGGCATCTATAGTGGGTCTAGGTGGAGGGCTTGTGATAGTGCCCGTTCTTATATTTCTTGGACTATCCCCACCCATTGCGGCCTTTAGTAGTCTTGCAGCCACAATGTCCAATGCAACCGCCTCAAGCATGGTGTATGCAAAACAGAGACGTATAGAGTACAAGGAAGCTGTAAAACTGGGACTAATGGCCATACCTGGCAGTGTCCTGGGTGCCGCACTATCAAAGGATGCGGGAGTCGACCTGTACAGTGTACTGTTGGCGGGAATTCTAATCTCGGCTGGTGTCTATGTGTATATACGTCCCCGCCTGCGTAATCGTCCGCATCCGGGAACCTTCATCTTTCTATCTATCTCTGTGGGAGTCAGCTTCTTTGCAGGCGTGGTCTCTTCATACTTTGGCATAGGCGGTGGTGTGATCTTTGTGCCACTGCTGGTTATATTATCCGGCATGAGCGTGATGCGTGCAGCCCCGACATCCATAATGGCACTCCTACTGACCTCCGTAGCTGGCATAGTCACTCATGGAGTACTGGGTGATACGGCTGCCATCCTAGCATTGCTGTTATCGGCAGGGGGGTTGCTGGGTGGAATGGCCGGAGCAAAACTCTCCCGGGAGGTGGGAGAAAGGTACACCCGAATACTAGTGTTGGTAACAATGATTGCTGCCGCAATCACACTGATATGGAATAGTTCGGCATTGGATATTACCTAGATTCGTCAACATTGAATATGACCTCACCGGAGTGATGAGCGTCATCTGACACCGAATAGTCTAGGGCCCTAACTATCTTGGCGTGATCCGGCTCGGATCCGGATGTAGTTCCAGGCAACACTGTAAATACACGTACATTTGATTTTAGCACATCACTAAGTTCTTGGTTTATGGTGGTTGTAAATGGTCTCAAACCCCCTCGGAATATCTCCACCTTGGCCCTCTGAGCGCCCGACACCTTTCTGCCCCGAGGAAGCTCGGGACCCACTATTAGTACACTGCCGTCTGCACCCACAAACTTACGGGGATCTGCCCCGCCACCTGGAACAAAGTACTCTAGAGCCTCCTGTGCGGTTTTAGCCGGGCGATTTATGAATTTATCTACTAGGCCATCCCACTCTACCCTTTTCATCTGTGTAATCTTGTCCACATCCGGCATGTCTCCTGTCAAGTGTATTATGGCATGTACCTTTCCCATCTTTTGCGCAGCAGTACCAAACCACCGACGAAGCTGCGTCACATCATCCAAGTCTGTGCGATGAGAGTGATACTTGCTTAACGCTTCTGATATGGGTTCGGGTGTGGACTCGGGCAAGAGCAGTACGACATTACCACCGGATTCTGTAATGTGCTGTGCCAATGTAGATACTCTCTGCGCGTCCGCCTCTCCGGTCGGGTCAACCACCATGACAACACAACCATTACTGTAGTTGACCGCTACCGGCGGGACTCTATTGCCTACATGGGGCCGAACCGGATAAAATACGCGGTCTCCGGGTATGACCTTACCATTTACAATCTTCCCTATGGTGTCATCACAGAGGTTAAGCACAGTCTCGGCCACCTGCCTCTGGGATAAGAACTGTCTATCTGCAATCATATGTGATGTGTTTTTTTGCACCTTCTCGGCTATACTCTGTATCTTTTGTAGCAGCCTATCAAGTATGTCTGCATCTACGTTCAGAGTGCCTGCAGCACTATCTATACCGCTCTTTATCACAGACTCATCCTCTCCTAATAGCGGTAGTATGTGACTGTTTGCCTCTTCTACCTGCTGCGGTGTTAAGCCCTCGAATCCACCCACCCTCATAAACTCGGCCGCCGCCTTGGGGTATACTGTTTTGTATATACGATCTGAGTGTACAGGACCCGGATTGGTGGCTATTGATATAATACCCTCATCAACCAACTCCCATGACATTGCTTCCGCCAGCCGATTTTTCGCCCCCTGTGATGCCGTGTATGGGCCCCGGAAACGATAAGGGCGCTGCTCTAGAGGCCTCTCCTCGGTAAAGAATGTGGATATGGTGATTATCTTGCCGCCACTCCTCATGCATTGGAGGCCACATACAGAGCCCCAGAATGTGCCCGTCAGGTGTATTGCCACTGTTCCTACAAAGTCGTCCATATTCGCATTGGGAAAGCATGTTACTGGGCCTGACACCCCGGCATTGTTCACAATGTAGTCTATAGTTACACCATCATTTTTCAGCGTACTGTACATTTTGGATATGCTCGACTCGCTGCTTACATCCACTCCAGGGAATATTCTGACACTGGCCCCACTCTGGTTTCTGTCAATTATCTCCTGCAACTCGGATGCTGCCTCAACTAGGGGCTCTTTACGTCTGCCTAAAATTATTACACTGGCACCCTGCTCTACAAATGCTATTGCTATTACTTTGCCGATTCCGGTCCCACTCCCGGTAACCAAGGCAGTCTTTTGCGCGAATTTCACGATTTACCACGTTTTGCTGCACTATTTAATTTTACCATACGACGAACAGTACATACTCAACCTCCCTCCCACAGATTCTTTCAGCATATCACTCCCCGGCCCCATAAAAGAAAGAAATAACAGTATATCCAATATAACATGAATGATGCCACATACGAACGGCTGAAGGGAGAACTTAAAGAAGTACATGGGTGTCTGGAGCGCGTCCACCAAGTGTGTGATGAGCTTGAGCGAAAATTCTCGTCATAATATGCGCAGAATTTCATCCTCAATGTCGTGTATTCTTGCGCGCATCTACTCCTTGTTTTTGCTCCTCAACGGTATTAATTACATCAGCCGCTTGATCGTGTAAAATATCCAGCCTAGATTCGGCTTGACGAAGGTGATTGTGTTCTGCCCTTAGTAGAGCCTGTAGTACCTCAAGTTGTCATTCATACCATACTGGAAAGTGTTTTGCTTTTTGAATAACCAATTTAATACCAAAAAATCGTTTAAAACGCCCATCATTATTAATAAAAACCATAAATTTTTCATTTAGTACACGCGTCATCGTTTTTACGCACGATCAACTTCAAAAAGCAAAACACTTTCTTTCAGGATGTGTTATTGCAGTCTGAACCCTGACATCAAACCATATTTGAGACTAAATGCTGTGCCTAAACATACAATTTTTTCTTGCGTATTAATACCGGAACGCACCAACCGCGTCTTCAAGAGAAGACATAAACTCTAGATTTATTTGTGGTGGTTTAAACACTGTATATATGCAAGACTCCGAACCTGATACGTTTCTGTATCAGACATGGCCGGAAAAATTCTCTGAGATGTTACGGGAGATCGGGGTGGACTCGGAAGCCAACGATGTGGGTGTAAAGGATTTGGAGAGTGGTGATTATTACTCCAGACACTACTCTCAAACACCCAGAATGGTAACAAACAGGGGAACATTAAACATCAAGAACTCTAACATAGATATGGTACAGATAATCCAAAAGGGGTGATGAGGTGCCACAAGACCCTAATCCAGCCCCCTGGGGTGCGATGGATCGTTTTCAGGCCCACTATATTGTGAATGTGACCTGCGATGGACCGTACATCCCTCTTGCCCGGACCAGTCTGAATACGAAGGGTCATTTTGCATCAAAAGAATTAGAATCTGTATATTGGGATGGGCTTGGTCCTCTACCAGTAACACTGAACAATGATGAGGAGCTAAAGAACATGATACTAAAACAGGGCGTGCGTGATGCTGCCATATTTATAGAACCCACAGGTGACATCGTGCGTATACACGGCAAGTGGAAGAATCACTTGGAGTTTGGAGTTACCAAGGAGCAGTTTGAGATATATGATAGAATCGCTGGCCACATAAAAGAACTGGTCACGCTTAAGCCTTCCACCAATCTAGAGCCATAAAGTCCACACTCTTGCCTCTGGGTATGGCCAAGATGAACTGCTTCCTAACCGTGGTGGCCAGCCTGCCTGCCAAAACAAGACTAGTTGTGGTAATGGCATCCCGCGTACCATATATGTGAACTAGATATGGTGCATGGTCTATGCCCGGCCCTGATTTGTAGACTGCAAAATCACATCCAAACTTTATGCCAGGTGTCACCACGTACCCTAGATCGCGAAACGTCTTGTATACTAGGTATTTTTTGTCAAAGTTGTTATATTTGGCCTTGCATACGTCCCTCATTGCCGATGCGCTTATTGTTTTATGAGCTAGATGGACATCTATGATACCTGTCTCCAAAAGATATAATCCCTCTATGAGGTCTAGCACCAACGGCACATCTATCTGATCAGGTTTGGGTTTTGGAATGCCAATGGGCTTTCCGTAATAACCACTACAGAATAGTCTTTTAGAGTCCTGTATGTCCCATATTATTATACGGTTTTCGACAAGATTTCCTTTCATCAAGCAGTATGTTGTGGATGTCTTTTATAGACTAAATGCTAGCATTATGAAAGAGTCTGAGACCTCTTGGCACTTGTCTGCCATCTCCTCTATACCGTCAATAACATCCTTCATCAGTATCAATTCTGCCGGGTCCTTTAGACTCTTCATTGCCTTTATTGTCGCTTGACGATACTTGGTGTCTATCTCTCGTTCTATCTCTTGTGTCTCCTGGGCTAGTTCTATGGCCTTAGCACTGTTGGTGTTGAGATTTCTTGTAATCTCGTTCAGCTTGAGAACCTCGTCTACAACCAACTCTATTAGGTCAGTCAGATCCTTGTCCATCTTGGAGCTCTTGAGTGTGGTTGCCTTGATGTTGGATAGCTTGAACGATATGCCGGTGATATGCCCTGCTATCTCATCAATGGTAAAAGCTGTATTTAGTAGGTTCTCCCTGTTCATTATAAGTCCTCCAACATCGCCCACCTCCTTTGTTATTTTGCGCCTGTGAGTCTCTACTTCATCTTCAATATCTGCTATTTGGTTTAACAGGTCCTTGATGCCCTCCTTATCCCTCCTTGTCATGAGGTCTGGCAGCCTAGCCAGCTCCCTTGTGGCATTTAGAATACGATTTATCTCATCTTGTAGTATGGATGTTGCCTTCCTCTTGGCCTGCTCTTCTAATGCTCCACTATACATAACTTGACTATATAAGTACAAATGTACTTAATTTAAACCATCTTTTGTCTGTGTCAGGTTGTCTTCGCCTGTCCACCGTATAATGCCAATATCTCCTCAACAGTGGATGCCTCCTCGGCTGATTTGTCTGCCCTTATGCGGCCGGTGAACCGGGGAAACCGTAACGCAAACCCTGAATCATTATCTGCCTTGCCCGTGGTGTGTATGGGGCTACGGGTTATCTCTGCGGCTACAACTTCAATCACAAGCTCGGGCGCAAACCACACATCTGCCTCCATTATACTATTCACACGCAGGTCCTTCTTTGCTAATATTTTGTCGCCAAGCGTCTGGTATAGTGTATCCAAATCCTCGTCCTTGAAACCACTGCCCACCTTGCATATACTCAGAAACATATCCTCCGCACTATCATATGTTGCTAGGAGGAGTGTGCCGTAGGTGCCTGCCCGACGCCCCTTCCCGTGGAATGCACCTATGACCACCAAATCTAGCGAGTCGCCTATTCCCTTCTGGTAGTCCTGCTTTAGTTTCAACCACTGACTGCCCCGGGATCCGGCACGATATATACTATCCTTGGACTTTATCATCAGCCCCTCACAGCCTGCATTTACACTGCTCTCCATGAACTCAACTATGTCTACCTCGGCTTCTATGCGCATCATCGGCACTAGGTGTGCCATGCCGCCCTCCTTTATCACATACTGGAGCATCTGCCGCCTTTTGTCGTATGTCTCATCTAGAAAGCTTTGGCCATCAACATACAACACGTCAAAAAAGTTTACCAAGACAGGATAGTCAGCTACTGCCTTTGCGAGGCCGTGCTTTCGTCGTCGACGCATTATATTTTGGAACGGTAGAAACTCTCCAGTATCTGCATTTACGGGAACCGCTTCTGCCTCTAGTATTATATTATTTGATTTGGATATCTCCGGCATGGCCTCAATGACATCGGGATAGTACTCAGTAATTCTCTCCAGCTTCCGTGAGAATACCTCGACCCGGCCATCTGCCACATGTATCTGGACTCGCTCCCCATCAAGCTTGTACTCGGCAGCAAAACCCGTACCCATCTTGTCTAGGGCATCCTTCTCGGTACGAATACGCTCGGCGAGCATGGGCCGTATGGGGCTGAACGGCGTAATGCTGAACGACTCAAGACCCCCAAGTCCGTCTTTTGCTGTGGTCTTGGCCACGCGACCCAGATCACTGGACACATTGTATGCCTCCTCCAGCAGTGGACGGTTCTTCCTATCTCCGGTATATGCCTCTGCTAGGGCATCCATGATTGTATTCTCGGCTACTCCTAGGCGCATTGAGCCTAATAGTATCTTGAGTATGAATCTGGCTTCTGTGGGACTTGCGTCGTTTAACAAACTTGATATGTATTTTATCTTCATGTCTTGTGAGCGTGATCCCCCGACCTGGGCCATCTTGAGTATAGTATTGTATACACGATCCACAGTCACCTCTTGTGCAAAGAGTGTGGTCTGAGATTTTTTTTCCAGTATGAGGGAGGCGGCTTGTCCTAGATCACCGGTTTCTACATATCTTGCCTGTATGGTTGCCTGTGATGTTCCCGACGATTTGGCGATGGCGTGCATGATTATCTTTTCTGCAACACCAACCTCCACCCCCTCATAGTCTGGGCGTACCTTACCCTGCAATAGATATACGATATGCGCTATCTGATCCTGGCTTACCTCTTTGAATATATCCACCATGATTGATGTTAACTCTAACCTTTTGGTGGTCTCTTCCATTCTTGCCAAATTTTCGGCTAATGTGGAAAACAGCATGTATGATAATGGCAGAATTAGCATAAAAGATAACATCTCGTTGTTATGAAGTTTGCCTAGTACATACTCAACCCACTCTGATGTGGATGTGTTAGATGTTGCATATACATGAAATCAGATTTCCGTAGACGGTGGTGGCTTGCCACGAAATGGTAGATAAACATTGCATTTGCACTTTTGGCAATGTATTACAATACGGACGGTGTAAAACAAAAGCATGTTGGGTGGTACCTTGGCAGGCATCTCCATAGTCGGCGTAGACTGCGGCTGGATGGGCGGCACCAAAGACGGTGCTGGCGCTGTAGCTGCCGTCGGTAGTGTGGGTGGTGCTGACACTTTAGAGGCCACAGGTAGTACAGGTGGCATGGGCGGTGCTGGCAGAGCCGGTGTCAGACCTGAATTTTTACTCCACTCCCCTGTACGTATGAGTGGGACATCCTCAAATATGCTGTACAGTGGCATTTCAATGTAGTCTTCAACGTCCAGTCTCAACTTTGTGCATGTGGCCGGGGTTGATGCGTAAATCTGATATTGTCCACCGGCAGCTTGAGCAACGTTGATTTCTTAGGTATCGGATTGAAGAATGCAATCTATTTATTTATAATACTAACTATACGATCTAAATATTTATAATACGATCTTAATACTAGCTTTATAATGAATAAACACAAAAGACGGGAAGGCTACTAGCGATACTAAGGAGACCGAGGTACCTCATATACAAAAGACGTTGATATATGAGAACCCGGCACCGCATACCAGATTAAACACACGTGGCAGACCATCCATTCACTCCAAGGAAAAACTGACCTCTGGATGTTGGCCGACAACGAGACATACCACCAAACTGAATCTAATGTTAGTATGCCCTGGAGTCACGAGCCCACTCCAGATTATGGTACGCTGGTCAGACACATGCAGACTATCCCGCCCGACTGGCTAAATATGATACTGGCAGAGACCGCACGTCGCTGTCTGATCAAGGCCATAGAGGCAACCGCACCTCTGAGAGTCGACAGCAGCGGGGCGGAGACAAGGAGGCTGAGTGGCCCAACATCAGGATTTTGTCCAGACATGCCAAAAGATATACTTGCAGTACCGTATGGCAGCAATTTTGGGTCTACAGATAGTACTGTCTGCGGTGGGAACACCGGGCTATGTCAGCGATACTATAATGCTATATAATATCGGGCATCACGAATTCCATCTGAAGGGCAGGTGGGTTAACACTGATCGTGTACATAATTCAGACCAAAACTGCCAAGGGAATGATATCTAACAGCAAGTAGAAGGATGCCATCAGCCGTTCCAAGTCCAGCAGAAGAAAGACTGCCACGCTGTTCAACCCAAATAAATATGCTCTAAGCGATAAAATAGAAGGAATATTCGGAGCCGGAGAGACTAAAGGGCATCAAATATACTACAGGTTCGTCGGTGACGACTGCAGAAAGTGTTTTGCCAAGGGGAGGTCTATATCCTAGAATATAATGGCGCTCAACCGGTTCCGGTGGGCCAACCGCCTAGGCATATTGATACCCTCATATGGAGTCCTGCCGGAGGTGGTGTACACCATAGCACTACCCATCAACATACTGCCAGTGGGACTTACGCACCAACCCTGCCGCGATCCTCACAATATTGTACTCCGCCTCCAAACACGATTACAAAAGGGCGCCGCCACAGCAGCAGTATTGCCCAATCGAACCTAGCCGCCTTTACATGACCCCTCGGTGGACTGTACTCACAAAATTCCTCACAATGCGGCACCGGTCAATTAATTTTGTTGGTGTGGAATTAAATTATTACACACACTAGCATAAACTCTACTATTATATGATGTTCTGTCAATGTATGATTATGGTAGTGACAGTAGTGGTGGGCGGATTCTTTGGCGATGAGGGGAAGGGCAAGGTAATATCCCACTTGGCGAGGGTAGATAAACCGGACATAGTGGTTCGGGGCGGGGCGGGTCCCAATGCCGGCCACACGATTCGGAGCGGCAATAATACGTACAAAGTCCGAATGCTGCCCTGTGGCTTTCTAAACAAGAGTTCCCGGGTAATGATTGGGCCTGGCGTAGTGATAAATCCCACAGTTCTGTATGACGAGATAAAAAAGTTTGGTGTCGGTGGTAGGGTATTTGTAGATAGAAATTGCGGCATTATAGAGCAGTCTCACCTAGATATGGACACAAGGGGAGAACTGAAAGACAAGATAGGGAGTACAGGTTCGGGTACGGGCCCCGCCAATGCAGACAGGGCCATGAGGACACTAAAACTTGTCCATGATTTAGAAGAGATGGAGACCATCACGCTTGATGTTCCCGGCGAGATTGATGCTGTGGTGCGAGCAGGCGGAGATGTGCTGGTTGAAGGCACACAGGGAACGTTTCTATCTCTGTGGCATGGCACGTATCCATATGTGACCTCTAAGGATGTAACTGCCTCGGGAATATGTGCCGATGTGGGCATTGGTCCTACAACAGTGGATAATGTCATAATGGTGGTAAAGGCATTTGTGACCAGGGTGGGGACAGGCCCGCTGGACAACGAGCTGTCGCCACAGGAGACTGTACGCCGTGGTTGGGCAGAGAGGGGTACTGTCACCAATCGGACCCGGCGCGCTGCAGAGTTTGACTATGATCTGGGCAGACGGGCAGTGATGCTAAATGGAGCTGATCAGTTGGCATTAACCAAGCTTGACATATTATTTCCTGAATGTTCCAAGGTGACATCCTATGACATACTAAGTACTGAAGCAAGGTTATTCATAAAAACAATAGAGCGCAAATTGGGCATACCTGTGACAATAATCGGCACCGGCCCTGAGGATACATCGGTTATTGATAGACGGGGTTAATGCATGCTCTTTCGTGATCGCCTGGCAGAGTCGGCCAGAGGGCATGGGCCCATAATACTGGCGACCGATATTTTAAACGGAACCGTACAGAGTGTTGTGCGTAGCGTGGACAATCTACAGGCACACATATGTGCAGTAAAGATGAACTTTCACATACTACTGCCTCTGGGTATTGACGAGATAAGAGAGATCATAGATGCCGTCCATGCCTGGGGGCTGCAATGCATTGCGGATATAAAACTCAACGACATTAACAATACGAACCTGGTCACCTCTAACATACTATATGGAGCGGGCTTTGATGCCATCATAGTCAACCCCATAATGGGGCCGGATGCACTATCAGCACTAGTAAGAGCGGCGCACAGTACCAATAATGGGATAATATCACTATGCCATATGAGCTCGGCCGAAGGCGCGGTCTCGTATGAGATGCGGGCGGGACATAAACCCGTATATGAAAAGTTTCTAGAGTGGGGATTGAAAGCGAGGGTGGACGGTATCATAGTGGGTGCCACATTTCCGGATATAATTCATGACTGCAAGCGCAAGGTCAGAGATCGTCTTGACATACTCTCGCCGGGCGTGGGCGCGCAGGGCGGCAGCGCAAAAATATCTTTTGCCAGTGGTACTGACTATATAATAGTGGGAAGGACTCTTCTAAATTCAGAGAATCCTTCTGAAACGGCAGTATCTATTTTGTCATGAAGTTAAGAAACCTGTGTGCGCTGACCAGTATTCTCTTTGCATTATCAAAAGTGACCCGCTCTAGCGACTCTTCATAGTTTAGCCAGACATACTCAAGATGTTCATCAGAGAGGCGAACATCCTCTTCCAGTGTACGGCCTAGAAAGAAGATAACCTGCTTTTTTGTCATGCGGCCGGCAGACAGATATGAGTAGTAGATACGCTTCTTAAATCCCTTCACAAATATTATGTCTTTTATACCAGTTTCTTCTGCCAATTCGCGTACCGCCGCCTGCTTATTGGTCTCCCACATCTCTCTGTGCCCCTTGGCAAAGTCCCAGTGTCCTGACGGATACTTTAGCAACAGGAATAGATTATCCAAATTTTCGTATCTATATAGTACCACTCCCGCGGATGTCTCCATGACATGTACAGATACTATATTGTATTAATTAATAACTAATCTACTCGTGTAAAATCACGAGTATATTGCATAATTTGTGCATGACAGTGCACTTTGGTTCCTCCTCAGAGAGCGAATGATTCGTGCCTGTGGAATCACTGCGCCTTCCAATTATCTGGAAAATACGTTTGATGATCATTTTACATCTACCATGGATATCTTGTACCGTGCCATGTCATGATTATCTATCTAAACAAAAGACCGCTTTTACACATGGGTGCTATGCTAACCTGATCAAGTACGCTATTTTTAACGAAAATTTATGCATCTTGAAAAATCATTTATCTTTGTGAGGAACCTCGCTGATAATCGACTTTAGTATATAGATGTGGCCAGCTGTCCACAAAACCCGTATCATTAATGCATGTGCAGAATATATGCCTAGGTGGCAACAAGTATGAACCCCTCTAGTCCCACTCGTCCAACGTACCTGAAGACTGGCCCTCGGTACTGCCTGCATAATCCCCCAATATGTCTGAGTATGTGGCATCGTTGTGTGCGACAAATCTGACGTATTCGCCGTATGATATGTCAAGGTCACAGTGCGAACACACAACACAAGAAAAATCCGGATAGAGCTCGGCATTGTCTTTACATTTGGGGCATTTTATCTTCACAGGTATATTGGGACAGTCAATTTATTATACTTTATAGATTTTGGTTCCTGCATGGACAAAGGACTTTCCAAACCGTCTGAATTTCATTCATAAATAGTCGCATATATGTGTGTTTTATAATATGACGGAGGTAAAATCTGCCAAACTGACTGCAAGCAAATCGTATAGCGCAGATTTTTGGTAAGAAAAAAACCCGTGATGGTGTGGCAAATGAGCGACATAGTATCATTGACACTGTATCGCTATTTGGTTACCAAACGGATAAATTTATCACACCATCATAGTACTATGATGGCTGTAGCCTGCACAAAATGTAAAGACGATATTCCGGATGATGTAGACTTGGATCCATTTGCTGCAAAGTACCCTTGCTGCAACAAATGCTGGACTGCATGGAAAGAGTACCGAGTCATGGTAATAAATGAGATGCGGCTGGACATGTCCATGTTGGATCACCGTAAATTACTTAAAAAACACGAAAAGATGTTTGTTGGTGTTCTAACCCCCGAAGGTGGTGTTATAGATTACACAAACGAGGAAAATCGTAATCCCGATGCCTAGATGTTCAACATCTGTTTTATTGAATCCGGCATTAACAGTATCAGACGTGCCTTATCTGCATCACTCATATCATTCAATATGCTACGCAGAGTAGCAATTATGACATTCTGTCGATTTGTATCAAGCTTCAAAAACACCCCTACAATGCCATCCATATGTAACTGAGCCAGTTTGGCGGGGTCTGATAGAATCTCGCCGGCATACGCATCTAGCAGGGCGCGCCTGTCATCTGCTGTCTGATCAGACAAGATTTCCAGCCAAGTCTGTAGTAATGCAGCAAACTTGTCAAACTCAATTGTGGGACTAGCATCCAGAGCATTGCGTATTATATCTATCTGCTCCTCTTTTGGGAGGCCGGGAAACTCGGATATCCGGACGCTTAACATCGGCTTGCGGAGAAATTCTGGAAGTGTTGCCAGCGTCGCAATTATATTTGCGGCATAATTTGGTTCACTCAACTATGTCACTGTATAATGTCGTTTTATATACTTTCAGGGTTTGGTGGCCGCGTCCAGATAATATATACCCCTTATCAACTATGATCAGAATTGCTGTCAAGTAACCTGAGGCCCATACGGTATTTGGCTTGTATCTGCCTATTATGCCAATCGTAGCGAGGACTACCTTCCACTGTAAAGAGTTGCTCTCCACAGACCCAACAATGCCATCCCCGACCCACTGCTATGACAGGCCCCACTAATGTACGTGTACCAAAATCACTATGATGCAACCGCAGCAAGGACTGCC
>VXON01000150.1 GCA_009840065.1 Cenarchaeum sp. SB0662_bin_33
TAGTATGTTATTTTTGAACTAGTTATATCCTAAAATCACATTTCCATCTACTGATACTGTAAAAAACATCTTTTTGTTTGGAGAAATACACAACCTGATCAGTTATTATTTTTTTGTATTTATCGGGTCATGTCCATATCTACAAGTAAAAGACTGCCGTTTACGCATGGGTATCATACTAAAATAATTAGATATTGTTTTTTTATCCATAATAGCAGCCTATAATGTATAAGCAGTGATGTCGCTGGATTAAAACGGTATGTGTGCCGGCCAGGCGGGAAGCATAAGCACTATATAATTTAGTGGTATATTATTTTGCCCGGATTAAATATATTGTAGGGATCAAAGAGCTTTTTGAGCCGTAAAAACGCATCATAGTTTTTATCGCCATACTGTTGCAGGACATAGGAGGTACGGCCTATGCCATCACCATGCTCGGCGGTTATGGTTCCATTTATGTTTATTATATTTTCCAGATACCATTTCGAGAGATGCCTGTCGGCCGGATGGCGCACATGTATGTTGCCATCCCCAACATGACCATAATAGTATACTTTTTTGCAGGACTTTTCCTCTAGTTTGTGTAATAATTCGATTAAATTCGATATTTTTTCCAGTGGAACTGCGGCATCCTCTATTATGTCCGGGGTATCGCGATAATATAATAATGTGCGAGAGAGGGCAGAAGATCTGCGGGACCACCATCTGTATGCATCGGTATCATATAGTAATATTTTGCCATTTATAATGTCGTATAATTTATCACGCCACTGCGAGGGCGGAACATCAAATTCTACAAACAATGTAACATTGGCATAATGTAGAATGCCCGGACCCATTATCTCCAAGGATGATGGATTTAATTTTGATATCTCTATGCAGTCGGCCGCGGCCACATACTTGTCTGCATATGATATTACCATCATGTGTATGGATGATGGCTTTGCGTGTGTCTTTAAATCTGCAGATATAATAACCCCCAAGGTCCCCTCCGAGGCCGCTATCACCTTGTGTGAATTATCAGGAGATGTGACCGCATCCAGCCTGTATCCGGACGAGTTCTTTTTTGTATGCGGGTATGCGTCTAGATCCGCATCAGAGCAGATATCATGTATTGCACCAGAATAATGTTCATCGTCAGGAAGCGTAACTATGTCGTCGCGTCCATCAATTATTGTGATTTTTATCAAGTTATCTATTGTGCAGCCATATTTTATCGAGTGACTTCCGGCAGCATTATTTGCAATCATGCCGCCTACCGTACAGTAGGGACCCACCGAGGGATTGGGTCCAAAAAAACGCGACTTTGAATTCAACTTTTTATCCAGCATGCGCCTGTACACGCCGGAACCCGCAGACAGTACATTATTATTTAATTCCATGTTGTTTAATAATTTCATGTCCAGTATTATTCCTGAATTTAGTGCGCCGCCGGCCAGGCCAGTACCGCCACCCCGACACGTTATTGTGGTGTTGTTGTTTATGGCGTACCGTATGATTTTGCGTATATTATTTACATTCGATGGCATATAGACGGCATCAGGAGTTATGGAAAATCCACTAGCATCGACCGAGTAGAATCGACGGTACTCCAAATCCCTTATAATTTTATTCGGTAATAATCCCATCGTTCCGGATCAAACTTTGCCACAAATTCAGCTTTCTCCCTGTCAACGCGGGACTGTATTACATCACGCAGGGCAAAGCTTGTCAGAAATTTGAACATCTTTGTGTGTGCCTGCATTACAAACAGATGTCGCATCTGCTTGCCGCCCCCCAAACCCCAGTAACCCATGCGCAAAGCCAGGGGCTCTAAAAACACCGTATTGTGCAGGGCATAATTTACGTCATTTATTCTTGGATCCAAATTGTAATTTTCCAAGGGTCCGCCCTTGGCAAATCCCAGTATTTCACCCCTACAGTCATTCAGGCGCAGTGTATTTAGTATAATCTCGGGATCCCGGACAGACTGCTCAAAGGAGTCGGGACTAAACTGTAGGGGCTGTGGCAGCTCGGCAAATATCTCTGCAAGTGTATCTATAAAGTCGGAATTATTTCGTTTCTCCATGGTCTCTATTGTAGGCACAAACCGCAGATTATCATATGTGTACTCAGCCTGAATTGATATTTCCTTTGTGCGTAGGTGCATAAATGACAGTACAGCATTAAAAAAGTTCTTACGTAGTTCATATGGAATAGACGATAGCACGTTCTGGCACATCTTGGACTCGTTGTTTAGGAGATCCTCAAAGTAGGCCACCGAACGGCGGACTATCAATGAGGGGTGCCAGGCTAGGGCGTGTGCGTTCATCTTTGCTAGTACCATAGCATGGGCAAAGTCACCAAGGGCATAACCGCATATCCGGTCTACCACCGATAGATACCACCCTAGATTCATATAGTGTGCCTGACGTTCGGGGTTGTTCCTAGTAATTGCAGATGACTCAAAGCATTC
Source organism: Cenarchaeum sp. SB0662_bin_33 (assembly GCA_009840065.1). Classification (GTDB taxonomy): domain Archaea; phylum Thermoproteota; class Nitrososphaeria; order Nitrososphaerales; family Nitrosopumilaceae; genus VYCS01. Next base: position 2,456 of record VXON01000150.1, read on the forward strand.
ATCTATCTGGGACTGCGCCACATCCCGTGTACTGCCACTCCAGGGGTGGGTGGTTCGCAGTATGAGCATCTTTACTATATCCAAATCGACATCGGCGCTGCGCATCATGTTTATGACATCCTTGTTGGTTGTGATAAAGGAGAGTACACTCATCTCATGTGGCTTGTCCATTATCTTTAGTGGATCAAAGTCATGAAATAATGCTGCGGTGTATATGTGACGAATGTCAGACTTTGTAAACTTCATGCTGTTGTTCTCCGTGCACGCAGACAGCAGAGCGATATACGTCACCGCTAGTTCATGATCGATATTATGATAGCCATAATACTCTTTTCCAAGACCCATCGTCTCGAACAGTTCAATGGCATAGTCCAACATACGCACAAGAGAGGATTCCCGCAGACCATTCTCGTGCAAAAGTTTTACTATGTTTTCACGACTGGCCAAATCCGCCGGGGCTTTAATACTTGCCAACGGAATCATACACTACAATAGAATAACATATTTTTAAAAGATCATACAGATAACAAAAATAAATTAAAGGTTATACCGCGATGAAGCGCATGGAGGGCGTGTCATGTAGTGATGTAAACATTGATTTGGCTGCCCGTATGGTTCAGCAGGGCAGTGTCATTGTCTTTCCCACCGATACCGTATACGGCATAGGGTGCGACCCGTACAACAGAGACGGCATACAGCGAATATATGACATAAAGGGTCGTAGTAGATCAAAGCCGCTGCCGGTACTAGCAAAGTCAATAGACATTATACAGCAGATGGCCATTATTACAGATAACGCTAGGAGACTGGCAGAGAGGTTCTGGCCCGGGCCCCTCACAGTCATACTACACATGCGGAGGGATGGTCCCACACACTTATCACACAACAACAAGATAGCCGTGCGCATACCCGATGGTGCATGCATAAAAAAACTATTAGACAGATGTGACTGCATAGTGGGAAGTAGTGCCAACATATCAGGGCGTGGCTCTTCCAAAACATTACAGGATATAGATGTGCCATGCGATATGGCGATAGATGGGGGAGTTATATCATCCGTTGGGGAGTCAAGTATTGTTGATGCAACAGGTGACAATATGGTGGTGCTGCGGCAGGGAGCAATATCAGGGGAGTATATTCAGTATTGAATCTTATTGTTACATGCTTTAGGCACGCAGAGGAGGATGCAGTCTCAGAGATGACAAAATTAACCAGTGACACAGTACGCATGAGACGTACTAGTATATCCGGAGTCTTGACCGGCTCGACAGACAGAGACCCAATAGAGATATCACGTAGAATACAGGACATGGTTATGGAGGAGCCATGGAGCGTACGGTATGTGCGCCGCATAATACCTGTACAGTGTGTTGTGGATACCAATGCTGGCAGTATAATAGAGGGCATACAATGTATACGGCATCACATAAGAGATAAGGATACGTGGCGCGTATCAATTAAAAAACGCAACACCTCAATATCAGGCCAAGAAATAATATCAGGTATTGCAGATATAATACCAAACAAGGTATCACTGGAGTATCCGGACATAATTATACATGTAGAGATATTGGGTGGCATAACCGGAGTTGCAGCACTACGACCAGGAGATGTATTTAGCCTAGACAAGACAAAGAGATCACTATCTGAGGATTGATGCATGCTCTATCAGCATATCCTCAAGACTGTATCCGGCATGCCGATGCGCCTCTGCAAAACCAGATACTTTGTATAGTATTTTGTGATCTTTGGAGAATTTCATTACAATATATGGTATGTTGTGTAGCAGCCTGCGCAGATGGTCTGGCTCGCCCAGGGATATTATAATGCACGTATCACCGGCCATGACACCGGCCGTATGAATGGCGCGGGATATCTGTGTGGTTCCTGCCAGCCTCTGTATTATGTCAATCTCCAAACTGTTTGATAATATGTTGTGATTTTTATCGGACGATACGGTTATCTCAAGGATTCGGCGCAGATGCGACTCGTTTAGTATGTATGCAGGATTTACTGCCTGAATGCGTAGATTCGGGTGGGCGTGGCGCAGCTCATCTAGACGTATCGTGTCTACCTTGGCGCATAATACCATGATGGTATAGGGTGGCATCTCAAACCAGAGTACGTCAGAACCACCATGTATGATGGGTATTATGGATACAACATCGCCATTATGTATGATGGTGTCGCGTCCATCTAGTGCCGATGAGTCCACGCCGTTTATAGCTATGAGTATGTTTTTAGTGTCGGGTGTAGGTGTTCCTGGTGGGAGGCTTTGTATCATGTCATGTAATAATTCTGATATGGTAATCTCAGATACACGTACAGTATGGTTTGGAAATGTCTTTTTTGCACCACCAAATAACTTTATGGTTATCATTTAATATCCATACAGGAGAGAAAAGTGTTTGGCCATGATACTATTCTGATGATTCGGTGGCTTTGGGCGAATCGGTACCCGCAGTGTCATGTATGGGTTCAGCATCAGATATGACATCATAGTCCTCGGAGGGGGTTTTGACATCTACAACCTCCAGACGGGTCAGCTCTACAGCCTCCTCTTCACGCGCCTTTTGGTCTGCAAGCTGTTTCTGTTCCTCCCGGGCAATGCGCTTTACGGTCTTTGTGATGAAGCCTGCTATCTCGTTTTTGAGCTCCTTGGATGTAATTGTAGATATTATCATCAATGTTTTTTTGTTATCCTCAAAGTTTTCACCAAAACTGTCTCCGTACTTTTCCATCAGCTCCGTGGAAATCTTTCTAACCCTATTCACTACCTGTTATACTTTATTGAGGGGTAATTATACCTATAGGATTTTTATCATCATTCTCAGTGGTATGGATAAACCTACACCGGTTTTATGCAGAGAATATTATATTTATTTCTCTAGATGATGTTTTGTGTGTATAAAATTTTATTTCAGGATATTCACATATCAGAGTATGTGCAATAGCACAGTCTGAGTCTTAATTGGGGATAGAAAAATATAGTCTAAGCACCATACCTGTCTGCATAATTTCATTAATTGGGAGACATATGGGGCAACTACCTCCACAGAATGACCGGTACAGTCTACTTGTACAGTTCCATCCCATTTTATACGACCATTAATATTGTATTTATTATACACCACCAAAAATATCTGCACAAAAATTCATCATGAATAAACCATTTTTCTCCTGGTGCTTCAAGCAAATTAATTAATAATTACCTGACGGTTTCTGTCTTGGTATAGTTACGTTGTCTAAATTTGTAGACTGGGTAGAGCCTGTCCATTAGTACCGCTATTCCTTGTTTTAAGATTATTTATATACAGAGTCTCTTCATCATTTTTGTGTGCTTGCAATTGCACATTTTAGAATTGCCATCTTTTATTCTGCAATAAGGCTCTCCTTGGTGGCGGTTTTGGGTCTGGGCCATACCCATATACTCCAGCCTTGATACTGACCATATATCACTCCTGATGTAAGTATCTTATCTGCTAATATGGATCACAAAAAACTTTACCAGTTAATTTAGTATATTTAGTGGTCCAATCCACAATCTCTGGATGCTCTGCATTCCGGTCCGGGTTATTTCTGTAGTGTTCTAGTTCTCTTTGGGCAATAGTCGTGTTTGATACGTTTCTGAGTTTGATCTTATTCTGTTTTTTGCAAGTTTGTAATATTCTTTTGATATTTCAACTCCCTTTGCGTAACGCCCACCGTCTAATGCTGCAACTATTGTTGTTCCCGAACCACAAAATGGATCAAAAATTATATCTTCCTTATAACTAAACAATTGAATACATCTTCGTGGCAATTCAAGTGGAAATGGTGCAGGGTGTCCATTCTTCTTAGCACCTCCGAACTGCCACATTCCGTTCGTCCACTCGATAAATTCATCCCTACCAATAGTGGATGTACCCCTACGGTCCCGCTTCCATTCATCTTTGTATAGGACAATAATTACTTCAACGGGTGCTATGACATGTGGGGCTGATGCCGATCTCCAGGAACCCCACGCCGTCCGTCTTGATATGGTACCCTCGTTCCAAATTATGGTTGTGTGATATTGCCAGCCTAATGCCATGGCCATCCGTGTTAGGTCAGCACACACAGGTTTTTTGCCTTGTTTGTTTTTATCCAATCCCACATTCAGACACAATCTGCCAGTCGGCTTTGTCCAATGATACACGTTCTCAAGCCACCGTTTCGAAAATTTTAGATATTCATCATATGAAATTTGATCATTACACCCACCATTTCTGTTAGGATCATACTCAACTCCCACATTGTATGGCGGCGACGTAACTGTCAAATCGACAGTATCTGCCTCCAGTGTTGAGCGTTGGAGCGTATCACCCAATATTAGGTCATATTTGCCCATACCTCAAAATTAACTCACATGTTATTAAATACACAAAAACGCCATAGTAAACAAGCCACATAATCAAGAGTTTTCTAGGCATGCATTAGTGAAAGTAAATAATTAGTCTAAAGATATGTAGATAATCATGGACCTCGAGCCCCTACTAGTGAATGGGGCGAATCTAGCTGCATCTTTTGTGTACACCGGTTATCCAAATGGAGGCAGAGGTTCCCCCTACAAAGTTGGGTGATGGTCAACAAGGTTAAATCAAAGATCTTAAATACTAGTATAACGTTTAGACTGTATAGATAAAAAGAAAACTCCACAAAAGGCAGGATATCAGAAAACTCCACAAGGGAAAGAGAATTCTGCATATGCCAAAAATGTGATCAAGTTCAGGCATTATCCAACAGACAGTGGAATGTGGCATCCTAGAGCAAGAAAAATTTGTGGTACAGAGTATATCTTGACTGCAACAGACCCACATGCGAATGTCCGCATCATACTGCGGGAAATGGGCCCCAAAAATATCATATAACCACAGAACTTGGTAAAAAACGCACGTAAAACCACTTCTATGGATTCATCTTGACCTCCAAAATGAGGTACTTTAAGGAGGGTTTTGGCCATCACCCAACTGTGTAGGAGGAACCATACACAATCAATCTATGATTCTTACACTTTCATTGATGATTAGTTAATATCGATCCTTATAGCTTTTTCAAATTAGAATATAAAATTAATCATATAGAACGATAATGTCTACGTACTTTTGTTTTTTGGTATACACATGACGGGCCCTCTTAGAAAGAGAACGATCCGCGACAAAAAGTTTTTGGTCAGCTTGTGGGGCTTAAGGCATGACCAAGAATTACTGGACCGTAGAGGACAATGTCAAGATCGTAATGGAGTCACTCACCACGTCGGCCAACACCGCCGACATATGCAAAAAAAATATGGCCTGTCACCAAACACCTTCTATCCCTGGTGCAAGAAATTTCTTGATAGTGGTAAGGCCACCCGATCTAGAAGCCCGAGCGTTCGTGCCGCCAGGGTTATCCAGAAGAACGTCACGCTGAAGACCCTGGTCGGTGAGATTACACTAACCAACAGTGTTTTAAAAAAACATTGGAGAAGAAAAGATGATGGTCGTGCAGAGGCTGATCCAACAGGACATGGGCTAGTCGTGGGAATACACGTTTTTATGATCCCCAATGTCCAATAACCGAATTATCTTGGCACCGCTGTCCACCATAAACAGTAACCGGACAGACTTTAACAACCTTGTTCCATATGCTCCGTTCAAAGGCCCAACCTTGATGTCCCCCAAACGCTCAGGATCTTTTGCATCTTGGAGTGATTTGAGGCGTTCACAGAGCGTCTTGCTTACGTTCTGATCATGTTGGTACCTCTTTCTATGCTTCTCATACTGCCTACTCTGGACAAGTATCCACTTGACCTCTGAGGTCATGGGCTACCTGTCCTTTACTACATCTAACGACAATGGTATAAACACATGATTCCCCGGATGAAGTATCATGTCCTCTATCTCTGGATCCAAGTCCAACTCATTCACACTGACATCACCAAACTGCTCCATACACTTGTTTATTTTATATTCCAATTTATCCAATACTTTATCATACATCTCCCTCCACTTCCCTAGGTGACTATCATATTGTGGATCGTGGTGATGTACTCGTACTCCGTACGCAAAAGCATCCCATATGTCAGCACATAGTACCGGAAGCCACTCCACTATATTCTTGGAAGTGTGGGGAGAGTTCCGTCGCAGGAAGGCATTCGCCATCTTTGCAAAGTCCATGAACACCATCCTATGTTCCATGAACTCTGGGATGGTTGGATAGTCCAACACCGAGTCATCCAATCGTTCCAGTATATCATGATCTGTATGCACGCCTTCACGGCTAGTGAGTACATTCTTACAATACACCTCAAACTGGGGCTTGAACTCTAGGTTGTATGTGATGTACCACTTGAACGGAGCCATCTCATACGTATGCCTGACGGCATCATGTACGCTGGGATTATCACTTGCTACTAGGCCTATCTCGCGCCTAGCAGCATCCAGATCAGCACCACTCGCCACTGGCCGCATGGTCAGTTCCGATACAATCTTGTATGTCTCCGACTTGTCAGTCTTGTGTACCTTGACCAAACCACTATCTATCATCTGGTCAAGGTTAGCATACACAACCTCAGAGTATGGTCCCTCCCTATACCAATAATATGCCAAGTGGTGCTTTATGTGGTTATTATCAGGTAAATTTTCTCTGGCCAAGAACAGGACTTTTAGTATGTGCTTCTTGGTGACACCAGCTCTACCACTTCTGGTTAGCCGTTGTATGGCAACGCGTATTGTCTCTTGGATGATTGGATTAGCCTCCCGTGCCCAAGCCCGCTCCATATCCGTCCCATCCTCTGTCTTGTTTACATCTATCTTCACTTTATCGACCCCACCATACGAAAAACCCCCATATACCATATGACTGACTTGTTGTGTTTTATTTTACCGCGCCGGGCGTATAGTACTATTAAAAAATTGGATGAAGGAAAGTGTTTTGCTTTTTGAATAGCCAATTCAACACCAAAAAATTGTTTAAAACTGGGCCATTTATCGTCGAATACCCAAATACGACTTTACATTGGAGTATAGCAGCTCAAGTGTGTCGGCATCAGATAGATTACGCTCTTTTGCGGCCACAAATGCCACGCTGTATAAAAACTCCAACTGCGCCGGCAGCCTACAGAAGCAACCCGAAAAACTCACCGGCCCATCAGTCTCCACAAGCAGTCTGTCCGAATGCGTCAGTGAAAGGAGCCTCCTCTTATCAGACGCATATACGGTCAGGGGCCCATAAGAGACATACAGTCCCATATCCATGGCCCGCCTCAGGCCAGACTTGCCGCCATCAAACCAGTGTAACAGTACACGACACGAGTACGATGTTAGAGTATCAAGTATTGTATCAAGACTCTTTCGGGAATGTATCGATACGGGTAGGTTCATATTCTCGGCCATATCCATCTGTGTTGTAAAGACCTCTTTCTGCGTCTTCATATCTATCGGGTATGTGGGATCAAGTCCCACCTCACCCACTCCCGCAATCACCTCATTATACATGATACTCTTTAGATGTGTTATGTGCTGCATGTTGGCAAACTGCGGATGTATGCCCACAAATGGCAGCACATGGGCACTGGCCCGGGACAGCCTTAGTGTCTCTACAGAATCCTCCAGATTTGTCGATACGCAGCATGCAAACGTGTTGGTGGCGCTCATGGCCCGGAGGATATACTCCATGTGAGACGAATAGTATGCATCAGATAGGTGTATGTGGGCATCATATATCGGGATGGTTGGTTTCATTAGACGTTTTTGTGATATTTTTTTAACTTTAAAACTTAATTAAAAAATCAAACACAATTACAGTATGGCTACAAAGAGTACAGAGTTTGGACTATCTCCCATGTATAGGATACTAAAAAAGAGTGGTGCCGGCCGCATCAGTGATGAATCCGCCGCTGAGTTGCGGCAGATTATAGAGGATGTCGCCGAGTCCGTGGCCAAGGGGGCGGTCGAGCTGGCCACCCACGCAGGACGCAAGACCATAAAGGCAGAGGATATAAGGCTGGCATCAAAGATGGTCGGCAAGATATAGAGTTTAAATTATTCATATTGTATGATTCGTATGCGGTGAGGTGGCAGAACGGTTATGCGTGGGCCTGCAAAGCCTATACAAGAGGGTTCGACTCCCTTCCTCACCTCTATTCCGTTACAATTATGGTGCCGTTCATCCACGGATGCAGTGTACAGTGATACAGAAAACTGCCCGCATGCTCAAACTTGTAGGTAAATGTATCATTATACTCCATGTGGCCACTATCAAACAGGTCAGTAGCATTGCCATATACGCCCGAGGTCACACTATGAAATGCCGCGTCCTGATTCGCCCAGGATACGGTATAGTCCCGGTCTACAGTTATTATAGATGGTATATAGCATGTGTCATCCTCCTCGCATCCGGGCCGTGATGACTTTGTAGGCATTATAATATCAGGCTCCCGTATCACATCAGCAACATCTGGTGATGTGTCGACTGAATCCCCATCCAGATATAACATGAGTGTGGATATGGCCACCAAGAATGCGGCCACGGCCACTGCGGACAGGATCATAATCCTCAAGTGTCTTCGTATGTTTGTGATATGGGGGTTTATTTGTAATGTTGCTTTTCAGATGGATTTAATATCCATCATATGAAATGAGCACCAATGATACATGTGCAGTGGTCCGATGGATTCATGGGAATAGCATACAGATACTTTGACTTGCGCATGAATATCGTACCATTATTGCCTCACAGAAAGCAGGCGCTAAAGATGTGGCAGGATACAATACACTGGTGGTTTGATGCATCCATCCGGGTCAGGTTCATAGAGTATCCGGAACAGTATAGGTTTGTCATGAGTGCCGAGTCAAAGAGGCCCGACTCGAATGTGTCATTTTACAAGATATTAAGCAGATCGCCACACTATGAGCGGTTCAAGGCAGGATATGGTGAGGCGGCATATCTGCGTTTGGGCGAGTACAAGTCAAGAAGGCTGCACGATGTCAAAGACTCAGATGTTTGCAATTGTGGCCATCCGGCTGGCGACCATGCAGATGATGAGGAGGGTACAGAGTGTCTTGAGGATAAGTGTGACTGCAAAGAGTTTGTTCAGACGCAGGTATACATGCTGCGACGCAAAAAGACTATAACTGATATTAAATTCCTAGATTATACAGATATAGAGAGAGACCCATTATCCTGGAACTGTATAAACTCCAATCCTACCTAAATCGACCACGGCTGCCCTGCCTGTTATTGCCACCGCGGCCACCATCCCGGTTACTGCCTCGGCCGTATCCACCCCGACCCCGGGAACCACCCCGACCGCTAGGTCCTCCCCGGCCCCCAAATTTGCCCCGACCAAACTGTCGCCGTCCATATCCTCCACGGGGTGGACCACCGCCTCCATGTGAACCCACAACGCGCTTGAGCGGGTCTGGTATGTTCACCTCTATGCCCAGCTCCTTGTTGAGGTCGGTCAACTCCACCTTTATCTGGCGTTTTATCATGTTCCAGTCGGATATTGACGAGTACGACACAAATGTAATGGCCCTGCCCTTTGCTCCGGCGCGGGCAGTCCGCCCTATGCGATGAAAGTATATCAGATCCTGGTTTGGTACATCATAGTTTATGACCAGCTGCACCCTTGGGACATCAATGCCTCTAGCCGCAACATCGGTCGCCACAAGTATCTCGGCCTTGCCGCTGCGAAACTTGCCCATGGACAACTCCCGCCGGTGCTGTGACATGTCGCCCTCTATGGCGACTGCATCAATCTTCTTTCTGTGCAGCATTCTGGCCACATCCCTAGTCCTGTATTTTGTGGAGCAGAATATTATCTTCTGGCCCTTGGTGTTGTTTATAAAATTGAAGAGATGTTCGGGCTTCTCCCGGTCCCTCAACACCAGGAATGACTGGTCTATTCCCTCGCCGCTGAGATCATCTGCATCCAGCAGGAACTGTTTGGGGTTTTTCAAGTACTCTTCGGAGAGTCGCAGTATCTCGACCGGCATCGTGGCAGAGAACATGGACATCACCTTCTTTTCAGGAACCAAATCCAAGACAAACTGTATGTCATCTATGAATCCCATATCCAGCATGGTGTCGGCCTCATCAAGCACAACATGTCGTACGTCGTTTAACTCAATCGTGCCACGCTTTAGATGGTCAATCAGCCTGCCGGGTGTTGCCACCAGTATCTCAACCCCCCGTCCCAAAGCATCGGTCTGGATAGACATGTTCTGGCCGCCATAAACAGCGGTCACCCGAATATCCGTGTACTTGCCAAACTTTTTTATCTCATCCGTTATCTGCATTGTCAGCTCCCTAGTCGGTGCCAGAATAAGTCCCTGAATGGTTTTGTTGGGGGATATGTCCTGCAGCATGGATACAGAGTATGCCGCCGTCTTGCCCGAGCCGGTGTGGGCCTGTCCGATTACATCCCTGCCGGATAGCAATACGGGTACTGCCGCCTCCTGTATGGGGAAGGCATCATCAAAATTCATCTCATCTAGTGCTTTTAGGATATTCTCGTTTATTCCTAGTTCCTTAAATTTTGTCATTCCCCACTCTTGTGCGACGAAGCAAGGGCATCACACCATAAATCATTTAATTAAAATAAAATTTTAATACTCATATAAGCGCTTGTTGCCTATCCTGTCGAGATGTCCAGTATGCGCTCTATGACTGACTGAAATGCCGAGAAGGGCTGGGCGCCAGATATCATCACGTAGCCAACCTGATCATTTCCCACAAAGAATGCAGGCGTGCCCGTTATGCCATATGAGACACCGTCGGCATAGTCGGATGCCACCTCGGTTATGTGCTCGCCGGACCCAAGGCATTCTGTAAAGGCATCAGCATCAAGCCCCATATCAGCAGCATATGTCTGGAATGTCACAATAGCACCGGCAGAGTCCAAGGGCCCCCACACATTGATATTCTCAAAGAGCATGTCATGATAGTCCCAGTAGGTCCCCTGCTCATGGGCGCACTCTGATGCAACGGCGGCGGCAACAGCATTGGGGTGTATGTTCTGAATTGGAAAGTCCCTGTACACAAACTTTGCCGTACCGGTCTCTATATAGGCGGATTTCAGTTCCGGCAGTGTCTCGGCATGGAATCGTGCGCAGAATGGACATTGAAAGTCAGAGAACTCTATTATTGTGATGGGAGCATCAATATCCCCAAGTACTGGATCATCATCTATGCTGGGAACGACTGGTTGTGAGTCGTCGGTGGGGGTGGGTTCTGTGAGCATCCTATCTTCCAGGGCCCTTAAATCATTAGATAGCCTGTCTATCTTGTCTTCCAAAAATAGTACGGCCTGATTCAGGTCTGACATCTCTATGGGGTCCTGATTCAGAATGGGTGCAGACAATCCTGCAAAGAATGCAGCAACTCCCACGGTGGCCACAAGTGCAGCATACATACCCTTGTTGATGGGCTTGCCTGTATGGCTATGTCTGTGGGGTTCATCAGGTGTGGTGCCGGGTTTTTTGCTGTCCATATCTGTATACTTGCTTCTGGCAATACTCTCGGGTGGCCCATCAGGAGGGGCCGCACCCTTGGATATAATCTCGTCTTTGGGTGGGATGGTGTCTTTAGGTATAACCTCATCCTGGGATGTTGTGGTGTCTTCAGATGTGACAGCCTCATCCTTGGATATACTATCTTTGGGTGCAGGAGCATCTTCTGACATAATCTCGTCTTTGGGTGTAGTCTTGTCTGGTTTTGATGTGTCGGGCAATATGCCTTGTATAAAATGCCATCCAATATTAATTATGAAAAAGCCAATGACGGGATCCGAACCCGCGACCTTTCGCTTACAAGGCGAATGCTCTAGCCAGGCTGAGCTACATTGGCATGTGGCATCGTAAGTATATTGGCGATTTAAATTGTGTGGATATTTTAGGAGTTGTGCCATGTCAGTAGTTCAAAAAATGAATATTAACAAATGAGTTTTTGATAAGTCAAAATTGGTTGAAAAAATTTATGTAATTAATCAACTTTTTTAAAGAACGCGCATATGTGTTGTTCAGGTATGGTTAGTAACAAACCAAAAACAGAACACGCACTACAACTATCCATACCAAAGGACGTATTT
>VXON01000047.1:0-13248 GCA_009840065.1 Cenarchaeum sp. SB0662_bin_33
AAAATCGCCTTATGTGCGAAAATTAAACTACAGAAACTTATGCACGCCGCTATAATAATACACACTCCCCAAATCAGCCAGTATGGATGGTATATGTAGAAGGGCATACATCTGGTATGCCCTACGAGTCATAAATTTGTAGAATCACTAGTCAACCTGTACCTGCAGTCTTCCATCCTGCACGCTGATTGCAACCTGGCGGTCCTCTTGAAACTGTAGTACAAGTTGGTTATTCTCTTCTTTTACGCCTACTAGTTCGGCCATTCTTATCTTTTCATAGTCAGTCATTGTCATCACTCTGGTATGGATATGGTCTGTATCTTGCCATCTTGGGCCTTTACAAATAGAAATCGATTATCCTTAAAGATGAAGGTAATTCCACCCTCCTTGTCTGGTTCTTCCACTTCTAACAGGGGTTGTCCTAGTAGACCATCGTACTTTGCCATGTATTTCGTATATGTTTGAGTTTTTTATATTTATTGGTAATTTTGCACAAATCTATTGTGCAAAATTCGTTCGGCCTAACTTGAAGCGCCCAACCAGAGTATTTTAAAATATATAGATCATATAAACCTATGAGAACCGATCTGACATAGAAGCAGATAGAGTACATCACAAGTTGTTATAGAGATGAATGCTAGATGCAGACGCGTGCAGTAACTCTGGGCAATACAAAGTACAGCAGGTAAGATTCCCACTCTACAAATGCCGGAGTGCCCAAGATTCTTCCCGCTAAGGAGTAAATCAACGCCATCCTAGCAGCACATCGTGATATACAAGGACTACCAAGTATCTAAATCACAGGGGCATGCAAATAAGTGAAAAAATGGCATACACAATCATGAAAGAAAACCATACAGTAACACCATCTGCGGCAAAATCGTGCAAGCGTAAATGAATACGCCATGATACAGGCTGGCATGTGATGAAAGATCCCGTCATATCCGTATAACCAGAGTTTTAAAAATTCATTTTTTGATTCAGGGTAGAATTTTTTATTTAATTGACGGTTACCTGTATGGGTAGAATCTCTCCATGTACGTCATTTTTGTCTAGAAAGTGATGTTTCTGCCATGACACCTGAACATTTCCCCTTACTTTGTGCGTGCCGGCACCCAGCTCGGATGCCTTGATCGTATAATCCTCCTCAAAGTCAAAGAGTTCCTGACGCACCTCCTCCTCGGTAAGTTTTATGATTGGTGTAAAGTTCTTTGCAACCTGTACCCACACCCTCTTCTCCTTCATCGGGTTGACCAGTTTTGGGTTTCTGGTCCAAAATATTGCTGCCTTCTTGTATGATATGATGGGTTTGCCCAGTTTCTGGCGCCTCAGCCCCGTGGAGGTTATATGAACCTCGTACTTTATCTTTATTGAGACATCATTGGCGTTGTACGCCTCGGTCCAGTTTGATTCTGTAAAAGAGTCCCGACTCTTGCCACGCACGGAAAACTTTACCATCAGATGTATAGTGTCATCAAGTGAGTATGATTCCTTTGAGGGTGTTACGTCTATTTTATCTATCTGTTCCATGCTCGGTTGATTTATATCCGTAATATGTTCCTTTTTTAGTTATATGAAGGTAGAAGCTATACGCTCCACCACCAATGAGTTGAGTTTGTCATTTACGGGTACTGACATCTCAACTTTATACATAATACAGTACGAACTAGAGAAGAATCCCGATGTTGAGTTTGTGGGAGTCATTCTCAAGCACCCTCTTACAAACGAGTGCTGGATGCGGGTTACATCAAAGTCAGACCCAAAACAGAACATACAGGATGCGGTTGATGCGGCCATCAGTTCGTCCAATGAGATAAAAGATACTCTAACTACGGATGTTCTGGTCTGAGATGAAGTTCTGCCCTGGTTGTAATACACGTCTCCGAAAGATTGATGGTGTGCTGGTATGCTCAAAGTGCGACTACAAGGAAGATACGTCAGGCATCATGTATAAGGATGCGGATGTCACTATAGAGTTGGATGTTCTATCCGAGGAGGATGGTAAAGACATACTGCCAACCATAACCATAGACTGCGACAAGTGCGGCCACAATGAGGCCGTTTGGTGGATGTTGCAGACCCGGAGCGCGGATGAACCCACAACGCAGTTCTACAGATGTGTCAAGTGCAGTCACACTTGGCGCGACTACTCTTGAGATTGAACTCATCGTGTAGTGCCTGAACGATTGTTTTAACATCAGAGTCATATATCACAAAGGAAAGATTCATCTCTGATGAGCCCTGTGTTATCATAATTACGTTTACGTTCTTGTTGCTTACGGTATTAAAGACTCTAGATGCGGCCCCGATGGTGCCGCGCAGACCTAGGCCTATCAGGGCTACAACGGCCACATCAGCCGTGACATCAAGCCTCTTGATTTTTTTGCCCAAGTGCTCCATCTCCAGTACATTTACTGCCTTGTGTAGGTCCTGATTCTTTAGTACGATACTGATGCTGGATTCAGAAGGGTTCTGGGATATCATCATTACGCTGATGTTTGATGCGGCCAGTGATCCAAATATGGCGGCGGCCGTGCCCGGAGAGGTGGCCATCTCAAATCCCTGCATGTCTATAAGACCATTGCCCCTCATCATACTGACACATTTTATTGTGTTGTCAACCATGCGGGAGGATACTACGAGCGTTCCCGGGTCCTTGGTGTTGATGGCGCTGCGTATACGCAGTGGTATCTCCTTGTCCAGAACAGGCTCAAAGGTGCGCGGGTGTATCTCCCTCTCACCAAACATGGACATCTCCCGGGCCTCAGAGTATGATATTTTTTGTAATGCCTGTGCATCGGGTACTATGTCCGGGTCTGCAGTCATCATGCCATCCATATCACCCATCAGCCAGACCTGTTTGGCATCAATACACGAGGCTATTATGGTGGCGGTATAGTCAGAGCCACCCCTGCCAAATGTTGTAATACGGCCATGCTGGTCGGCGGCCGTATATCCACCTAGTATGGGAACTACTCCCTTTGTAATATACTCATTTAGTGTACTAGATACTCTTAATTTGGTGGTATCCATCAGTGGTTTGGACTTGCCAAACCTTGAATCAGTGAGTATTCCCGCCTCCTTGCCGCTGAGTGGAACTGTGTCTATATTCGTATTTTGTAGTGCCGCGGAGAACAGCAATATGGATAGCCTCTCTCCAAAAGAGACCAGATAGTCTCTGGAGCGGGGCGTCTCCTCGGATAACAGTATGAGGCCATCTACAAGTACTCGCAGCTCATCAAATGTATTGCTTAGTGATACATCAAGTTTTTGGTATATTGTGTCTTTTGTGATGCCCAGATTGCTGGCCACCGTCTTGTGATAATGTATTATATTTTGTAGTATACTTGCAATCTCCTGCTCTTCATTTGTACCTATACAGGATGATAACCTTAGTAGGTTGTTGGTGGTATCACCCATAGCAGAACATACTACTATCAACTTGTGTTGATGGTATAGTTCAGATAGGTACTTTGTGATGTTTATTATATCATCTGCCGTAGAGAGTGCAGCACCACCATACTTTATCACCAGTCCTGGCTTGTCAAGGGGCATCAGGACTCTGTACGGGGAGCCATGTAAAAGTGAATATGGCCCACGTTGGATATGTCAAATCCCACCCGGAGGGGTTTTTTGTTGGAAAACTCACAGGTTATAAAACTTGAAGCGCCACTCACCGCCTTTACCACAGGAGTCAGATATTCAAGACTGTAGGTGCCCTCACTCTGCTGTTCAGCCGATATGGTAACAGAGGCCTCTTCATCCTGCGGCACATCTATGCTGGCTTCACCAGAGTCACCCTTACCTGAAAATACAGCCGTGTCATTGTCTATCTGTATTGTGACATAGTCGGTTACCACGCTGACATCACCTAGTACCTTGTCCAAGGTTGGTGGAGGCATCTTTATTTTGGCATCAAATGTCAGTTTTGGTAGGGGTGCCTCCGAGGCCGAGCTCTCTACCAATCTCATCTTGAATCTTTTACTGCTACCCATGCTTAATTGTAGGGAGTTGTCCTCTGTCAGTGTTATCGTGATATCGTCGTTCTTTGATGCCCGGCGAATCAGTTTTGCCATCTCGTCAATGCGTACACCAAACCTCACCTCCGAATCACAGATATAGGATGCAAAGGCGCTGTTTGGCCAGTACACATCTATCAGTGCTATATGTGAGGGATCCATTCCCTTGAAGGATATTCCCTCTGTGGTGGCTTCAAATGTTGCCTCCTCTACCAGTGTAGCAATGGCGCCAACCACGGCCTTTAGATCATTGGGTCCGGTAGTCTTTGCTTCAAAAGTCAATGAGACTACTACCAAATAGTGTTTTTTAAACCTTGATAAATTTGGGTCTTTGTGCGTTAACTGCTGGTGAATGGCGCATCTTTCGTATTCTTCGGCCGGCGGAACTTCACCATGACCACACACCGGCAGACTTTGTTGGGAGGATGGTCTGATAGGGGTCCGAATATGGGAGTATGGTGCCTGATTGCCTTAAGTGGCCCCTATTGCCCATCACATCTTCTATGACCTCGCCTCCGTAAGAGGTCAACCCCCCCTCCACATGAATTACAGTCTTCGCGTGATTAAGCAGTGATGGTCCTGTGTATGTTCCGTAGATAATATCCATATCCGCCCGGCATCATGCCCTTTCAGGACCATATCCTAGAATATAACCGGTTCCGGTGGGCCAACCGCCTAGGCATACCGATACTCCCGTATGGAGCCCCACCGGAGGCGGTGTAAGATACTGCCAGTGGGGCTTGCGCACAAGCCTCTGCTAAAAACTTGGCAGGACTGGTCCTGATGAGCAACGGAGGATTACGCGCCAACTCCAGTTTGGAATTCCCTGCTATTGGAGAACGTATTGGTCCCAAATAGTGAATGTGGTGGGGGGATTATGATTGGAATCACAAATAATCCACATTGATTTTACATTGGCGTTAGTAAAGCGTCCCTTATGACTACCGGAAAGTACATTCAGATGTGATTGATGGTGTCATTATACGGGAGATTATGAAACTAACTTGATTTTTCTAAACGTTTTTATACTAATTTAAAAGACACAGATTATTGAACCGCGTTCTGCTTGCAGTTATAGTAGTCGGAGTATCGGCAGGCCTGATATTTGCAGCCTCCATGCCAGAGCAGACCGCTACTGCTGGTTTTAATAAAAAGTTTCACTTTACAGAGACGGTTGTTTCATCATTATCTCCAGGAGTGGGCCATGAAACGCACCAGCTAAGCATGATACTCTCTCCCAACAAGGGTACAATATATGATGGCTCCATGACATATACTGCTAGTACCCCCGTACAGTTGATAGTATTACATGAGATTGATGAGTCAGACGCTCGTGGTCAGCCTACTTGGACGGTGGATGGAGAGACCATATACGGCTGGACGTTTATTGATGAGGGTAAATCGTCAGGTTCGTTTGAGTATACAGGTGCGGCGGTTGGCCTGCACACCCGGGGCGATGAGTTTACTGCAACCGTAAGTGTAGATGGGTGGATTCGAGGCCAGCCTACCGACATAATACTGCAAAATCCAAGCGTCGATATACCCGAACCCTCCATAGATTTGGGAGATGCCAGTGTTCCGGCCACCATACCCCTACACTCTGGAATGCATGATGGAGGAGATATACTATACATAATAACCGATGCTAGTGATGCGGAGTGGGCCGAGGATGTCTCAGAACGCCAGGAATGGAGGGTAGAGCTGGCACCCCCACTGGCCAGTGCAGACAATCTGAATACCATGTATGTATTCACCAATGGCGAGAAGGGTGATGGCATATACGGATACCAGAATGAGGTCTTTGCATACACTCCGGAACAGAGTGATGATTATAATGCTCTGAGCAAGCTAGTTGAGATAACCTGGAAGCCAGGTCAAAACCAGCAGGTACAAGAGTATGAATCAGACATACTAGACCTCATAGATGCGGGCCGGGTGCTTGTGAGGGATGAGGGCATTGTGGTAAATGCCCCCCAGATAGTCTGGCCAGATGGTCAGATGATGGTACGCGCCGACCCCACCATAACAAATGATATGGAGTATGGGGGTGGCCAAATCACAGAGATAAACAAAGAAGATATGACAGTTACATTTGTAGCGCACAGAGGATGGGGTCCTGATGGTCGAACCATATACTATATAGTCACCGATGCCACGCCCTCAGGCCCTGCAGAGACCATGGGTGTACTACATACTCCCACAACCGGCAGTCTAATAACTAATGCGGCAGCAGTCGACCTTTATCAGTTCTCCAATGGTTTAGCAAGTACGGGACCTCTAGGATTCCAGCCTGGAATAGCATCTGCAGCTCCGGGTGACGACAATTATAGTCCCATGTGGCGCATATACCTAGTATCATGGAATGATCCATCCAAAGCCACTCTTTTGGAGACTCGCGCAGATATTGACCGCCATGTAAAGAATGAGATGGTAATTACATCCATTGCACGACCCATGAACTCGGATCACATAGTGAATTGTCCGTTCATAGACCCCTTTCAGTAAACAGTTAATTTAGTAAATGTAGAACAGTATGAAATAATGACCGGCAAGTTATACATAGTGGGTGTGGGTCCCGGCCATCACGACCACATGACCTTCCGCGCCAAGGAGGCCATAGCAGAGAGTGACACAATAGTGGGGTATACCACTTATGTAAATCTCGTGGAAGATCTAATAGCAGACAAGGATGTATACAGGTACGCCATGACGCAAGAGGTGGAGAGGGCTCATCAATGCATAGACCTAGCAAAGTCGGGCAGTATAGTATCGCTGGTCTCCAGTGGAGACCCTGGAATATACGGTATGGCGGGTCTAATATATGAGGTACTGGCAAAGTCGGGTTGGAACCCGGATACGGATCTTCCTGTCGAGATAATTCCAGGTGTCTCGGCCCTAAACTCCTGCTCTGCCATAATAGGCTCTCCGCTAATGGCCGACTTTGCCGTTCTAAGCATGAGTGATCTGTTGGTGCCATGGGAGATAATTACAAAGCGCGTAGAGTCCGCGGCGGCAGGGGACTTTGTAATTGTAATATATAATCCCGCCAGTAAGAAGCGTATCCACCAGTTACAGGACTCTCGAGACATAATACTAAAGTATAGAAAGCCAGAGACTCCCGTGGCCATAATAAAGGGGGCCTATCGTGACTCTCAGACTGTCATACTAACCACATTAAATGATCTCCCCAAAAACTCAGAACATCTAGGAATGATAAGCACCGTCATAATCGGTAATTCATCCACATATACCTACAAGGACTTGATGATAAATCCCCGCGGCTACAAATCAAAGTATAACATCAGCTGACGGTTCTCTGTATGTCGTTGTACAGTTGATCATCTAGTGGTATTCTGTCTCGTATGGGACCTAATATTTCAGTTAAATGATGTGATATGGCCTTTTTTAGGTCTGCAGGATGTATCTTTTTGGCAGCAAAGTCATCCCGTACATCATTAAAATTATAATATGTAATATCTCCGCCAAACTTCTTGGGCCTACATAACGTGATATCACCCCTCTCATGGAATATTATATTCTGTAGAATCTCCAGCAGTGGGTTGTTCTGTATATGTCCCTGGGGACACCACGCCCGGGACACTTTTGATGCAATCTCCTCATCGGTATCATGTATGAATATGCCCGAGTTGGGGTCTGACTTGCTCATCTTGCCCGGTATTCCCTCCACGGTTGGTGCCGATAAGCCGGGCAGTAACTTGTGATGTACGGCAACCGGTACCTTCCAGTGCATTTTTGGGAATATGTCACGAACCACCATGTGAATTCTTCTCTGGTCCATACCGGCATGAACTATATCTAGATCCAGCATGTGAATGTCCGTTGCCTGCATGGGCGGATACAGTAGTTTTGCCAAATCAAGGCGGTCAGAGTCAGTCCTGCCCATTATTGTTATTGCCCTTCGGGTTCGTGCCAGACTCAGATGTTTTGTGAACCGTACAAAGTCAGACCAATACTCTCTCTTTCTATCATACAGGTCGGTTCCCAGTACAATGTTTACACCAGGGCAGACCACCTCAAATGCCTCCCTGTAGTATCTGGCCACCTTAGATATTATATCCCAGTCACCTCCCAGCTTGTCGTTTATGAAGGTGTGCCAGTCGGCCAGGAATACAGTGCACTGTATACCTGCCTTTAACATGTCATTGATCTTAAAGCCAGTACTTATCAGACTGCCTAGATGTAAAAAACCGGATATCTCAAGACCGATATAGTGTTTAGGAGAGTCGTTGGTCTCAAGGAGGTGTATCGTCTCCTCCCCTGTTACTATCTCCTGTGTGGGCGACCCATACAAAAGGTCCATCTTGTCCTGTATGTCCATCATATCTGTCCATATCGTAAATTGTATAAAGTTATGTCCTCAGATTTAGTGTTATAATCATCCAAATTCTAGGCATGAAATCTGCCCAACCCCTACCAGTTCAGACAGTGTTATGAAATTATTCACGTCCTTGGAGGTCTGTCAACTTTTATAGAGAAAATAACAGTTGTTGTAATTATGTCTGAACATCTTGAGGAGGGTGATGCCTCCTACAAGGTATTTCTGTACATATTTTATGTCTGCGGCGCCATAATGATGGGCATAACTGTTTTTGGTTTTTATCATTCTACAGTGGAGTGGTTGGAGAATGGCACCTATATCATGGGCGACATAATACATAACACCACAATACCCTTTGAGAACTTTGCTCGGCTGTCCACTTGGCTGTTCTTCTCCAGTATAATCGGGTGGTACTGCGTATCCAGAATAGGCTGGAGGAGGACGGTTGCAGGTAAGATATCAGGTCGGAGAATGGCGTTGCTCCAACTGATGCTGTTGGGTTTTATGATAATATCACTATACGAGGTACTCTACAACTTTACCGTACTAAACGCAAAGATAACCGCGGGCATAGTGAATGGGATGGTCCCAGACATAGATAGATTATACGTGGCGTATCCTAGTGCTGAGGCTCCATGGAATCTGGTGTTTGCGACAAAGGTCTTTCTTGCGGCACTACTAATCAGTGGTCATGCATTCTATCTTAGTACGAGGCCCAGAAAGATTATAAAATGATTTTAAATATGTCGTGATTTTGTAGGAGAGTGATGTCCCAGAATATAAGAATCAATGAACCCATAATGGATGATGCCGAGATTGATGCGGTCACATCCGTCATAAAGTCTGGCGTACTGACATCACCTCAGTTTGAGGGCGGCCCCGAGGTACAAAAATTAGAGAGGAGTGTACGTGAGTATACGGGCGCCCGGCATGCGGTGGCGGTGAACTCGGGGACTGTCGCTCTGCAGGCCTCCCTGCTCGCTCTGGATATAAAACCACATAGCGAGGTGATAGTGCCATCATTTAGTTATGTGGCCACGGCCAATGCAGTAAAGGCGGTGGGGGCCATACCGGTTTTTGCAGATATATTATTGAATAACTATACAATTAGTCCCGACTCCATACGGAATTATATTACAAGTCGTACCGCCGCCATAATTCCCGTACATCTGTACGGCCTTGTTTCAGACATAAAACGCATACGGGAGGTGGCCGGCCATATACCGGTTATTGAGGATGCGGCGCAGTCACTAGGCTCTACCATAGACGGCGCACATACAGGCACAATGGCAGAGATGGGATGTTACAGCCTGTATCCGGGCAAGGTTGTAACTGCGGGCGAAGGAGGTATAATAGTAACCAATGACCACAATATGCATGAGAGGTTGCTTGCCATACGCAACCATGGTAATGTCCGGGGCGCATTTGAGACGTTTGGTATAAATGCGCGATTGCCCGAGATCTCTGCGGCCATTGGCCGGATACAGATGGGGAAGCTGCCCATGTTTTTGTATATACGGCGACGTAATGCTGCATATCTTGATGAGTATTTACAGAGTAATACGGTGCGGCTTCCCACACTGCGGCAAGGCGAGAATCCAAACTGGAATCTATATACCATATATACGACCGCACGTGATGGATTGCTCTCCAAATTAAGACAGAAAGGTATAGGTGCGGCCATATATTATAAAACACCCATACACCGAACGCCGCATTACTCATCCAAAACATCACTACCAAATACCGATGAGGCATCATCAAGCGTCCTGTCGATACCCGTCCATCCGGGGGTGACACCTGATGATACATCATACATGGCACAACTAATCAATAGCCACTCTTCTGGCGTTGTATGTTGATTTGGTTCTTTTGTATATACTCATCTAGTATGTCCTGGGGCGACATGCCCAGTTCAATGGATGCCTGAACTACAAAGTGCCATATATCAGCCAGTTCCTCATGGGCTGCCTTGAGATCAAACTCTGTGGGTTTCTTCCACCACTTCCAGTTTGTCAGCCGCTGCAGCTCGACGGCCTCATGTATTATTGCCGTACATAAAACTGCAACTCTTTCGGTGTGATTACTAGGGTACCTAGCAGAGTCCATCATGGATGCCAGTCTCTTCTGTAGTGTGAATATCTCAACCAGCCGGTCTGCATTCATGCCCGTAATTGAGTGGTATTCTTTTATACGCCTCTCAATGTCCGCGTGTCCAAGGTTCAGCAGTCCCTCAATATGATACTGCTCAACTGTAAAGGAGCCCACCACATTTCCGTATATGCAGGCGCGCCTCAGACTCTCTATGTTTATCGTATCTATGGAATCCAGATATCCCATTACGGCTCCGGCAAAGGAGTCGCCGGCCCCGGTAGGGTCTTTTAGTCTTTTTATGGGAAAGCCTGGGAGGGAGTATGTGTGATTGTTATGGAATAGTAGCGAGCCGTGCTCGGCCTTTTTTATTATTACATATTTGGCGCCCCAGCCATGTATCATATCGGCGCATCTTGCCAAATCATACTCATCTGCAAGAAGACGCGCCTCGCCTTCGTTTATTATAACCGCATCCACCATCTGTAGTAGTTCGATTATTTTATTTGGTACGGCCTCTATCCAGTGCTGTATGGTGTCACACATTACAAATTTTGGGGCATCAAACTGCCGTAGTATGGTAATCTGTTGTTGCGGGTCGGCATTTGCTAAATATACAAACTCAGATTTCCTGTACTGCTCAGGTACGGGTGGCTGATAATCTAATGACACGTTGGGTTCTACAAGCACATCTACTCTGTCCTGAAAGTTGTTCTCGTAGCGCGCTTCATACCTGAATGTCTGACCCTCTCGGATTTGTAGGCCGGCCGTGTCTACCATATTCGATAAAAGGTCCACATATAATTCCGGAAGGTCCGAGCCGGCCACCGCCACTAGATTTGTCTTTGTGAAGTGGCTGGCGGCCAATGCCGCATATGTGGATGAGCCGCCCAGAACTTTGGGGGATGTATGGTCTGGTGTATGTATGGTATCAAGCACCATTGAGCCAAATATGGTCAGCATTATATCATACACCACTCTGTAAGTATTGTGTTAT
Source organism: Cenarchaeum sp. SB0662_bin_33 (assembly GCA_009840065.1). Classification (GTDB taxonomy): domain Archaea; phylum Thermoproteota; class Nitrososphaeria; order Nitrososphaerales; family Nitrosopumilaceae; genus VYCS01. The sequence goes on from VXON01000047.1 coordinate 11,447, forward strand.
GTTTATGATTACAATACATGTAGCACGATTTGTATGTCCAATGTATGGTATTGTAAGTATATCTCTGGGTGGAGTATGTCTTTTCTAATGCTGATCGTATATTTTTATGTTTTATGCAGCTGCGGACACACTTCATTGCCATGATGTTATACATGACATAGTCTATATACATATGATGCCCGTATTATAACACCATGGATGAAGAGCGGATAATACCCGAAGAGATAGATGATCACTACAAAATGTATGGTAAGGAACCCTGGGAGATTGACTATACCAAGAAATGCGCGCTGTGCGACTCCCGGATTGATGAGTTTGGTTTCTGCTCGTGCGGCTCGTGCGGCGAATAAGCCGAGTGTATGCGCAAAAAATGTGTTCATAAACAGAATGGTCCCTGAAAATTTAGATGTTGTTTTGTCATATGGCCGGGTGTGCCCTGTTCCATAGATTCGCAAAACTTGGTATCTGCTTGTGCATAGTTGTTATAATATTGTGTAAAAGTTATTGATACTGCCGCGGCCACACCACTACTGTATGGTAACTTTGAGCATCTTGGCTTCCTGTCTGGGGCAGTCGTTGCGGTCCCGGGACAGATTTACTATCTTATCGGCCACATCCATTCCGCCGGTCACCTCACCAAATACCGTATACTGATGATCTAGAAATGCGCTGTCCGTGGTCACTATAAAGAACTGTGAGCCGGCGCTGTCCGGATCCTGTGCCCTAGCCATAGATACTATTCCCCTCTTGTGGGAGCGGGAGTTAAACTCGGCCTTTATGTTGTAGCCTGGTCCCCCCTGGCCCCATGTATGACTGTTGCTTGTCTTGGTGTTTGGGTCTCCGCCCTGAATCATAAAGCCGGGTATAACACGGTGAAATAGTGTGCCATCATAAAAGCTGGATTTCGCCAGTTTTTCAAAGTTTCTTACGGTTTCAGGTGCCATCTCAGGCAATAAACGAAATGATATCGTACCATGGTTCGTCTCTATGACAGCTGTGCTCATTGAGTTTTTGTCGTAACCATGTAATAATAGTGTATATGATACAATTCTGGATCATGTATAATGATGGGGTTTACCCATCATATAATCATAAAAAATTGATAGTTTATTCTTCTAGCACCTGCTTACATTCTGCGTCTTCTATGGTGTCATATGTGAATGCGATCAGTAGGTTCGCACTGGCTATTACATCACCTTTTATAATCAAGTTCTGCCCTTCAAATTCTATTGGCAGGCTTTCTGGGTCTACTGCGAGGGTATTGTTTTCAAATGTAAACTCTGCTAGTTCCTCATCATCATCAATAACCAATTTTATGTTAACAAAGTTGTTAAAGTTGTTGGCACCTGAAAGGGTTGCTGAAATATCAGTAATGCTTACCTTGTTAAGGTCACAGTCCAACATTGCGTCGTAGGTAGATAGGATGGCATCCTTATCTTTTGCTTTTGGTGATACAAGTGCTACCTGACCGATATTATCAAGTGGCGCCACACTAGCCGGACTTATCTTACATTTGGCATCACTAGCTTCTGAATAGTAGTTTACCTCCACCGAGTATAAAACAACATCACCAAGTTGCGCCTTGGTAGAATTGCCACGATTATTAGCATTATCATCATTATTACGAGAAGCAGCTAAGTCTAGTACATCAGCACCAGCAGCACCAATAATATGAGCAGCTACCTCAGTATTCATTGTAGTATTTGCATATGCGTATAATATGTCTGTAGTAGTGTCATCAGATACAGGCTTGGTTGTAGATTTAAATGTCAGCGCCTCACCAGCTTTCAGCTCCAATAGAT
>VXON01000047.1:13348-14409 GCA_009840065.1 Cenarchaeum sp. SB0662_bin_33
GGCTTGGTTGTAGATTTAAATGTCAGCGCCTCACCAGCTTTCAGCTCCAATAGATTAAATGGTTGTTCTTTTATGAATAGGCCTTCTGTGTCTATTTCTGTCCTAGTAAATTTGGTATCAATTATTGTTTTACTATTAACTAATAAATTAGTATCAAGGGCAGGAGGGGGCGATGGTTGTAATACATGATTATCTATATTTGCTTGATCCACATTATCGCGAGTGTTAGTATCATAATAATCTACGCTCATTTGTGAGATGTTTGTTGCATTATTAACAGTATTAATGAAGACATCAGATTCGCAGGTAAAGTAGAAGTCGGCCTCAAACTCAACCGGAGTATATTTGTCAGGTAGTTCCTCTTCTGTGGGGGAATACCATTTTACCAAGACATCTTCTTCCAGCATGCCCTCATTCAAATCAGTGGGCGCAGGTCCGGTCTCGGTAGTGGTTGTACTTGAAATTGTACCTACCTCACTTTGTAATCCTTGAACTTCATTTTGAATTGAACGGAGTGCATCACTAAAGTTATCCAGCTGGGTTGCTATGTTATCAACCTTGGCTGCAAGATCACTTACGCTGGTATCTCCAGCCAGCGTGGATATCTTTTCTTGTATGTCGGGTAGGGCATCTGCCAAATCATTAATCTGGCCCATCATCGCTTCTGAGTCGCTTGCTCTTGTTTCGGCATAACTATCAAGTTTGTTTTCAAGACTATCCACCTTGGCGCTAGCAGCCATTACATCACCTGACAATGTTGATATCTCATCCGATATGGCGGTTATCTCTTCGGCAACCAGATTAAGTGCCTCTGTTATGGGTGTAAATTGATTACCAAAGTTATTCCAAATCTCGGTAAGCTGTACAACCCTGCTGTTAGTATCAGCAGTAGTGTCAGCTACAGTCACTAATCGCTCTGTGTTTGTCTGTGCAAAAGCGTCATTAATCGTCATTACTCCTGCAACCATTACTATAGATAACAGGAGCGCATGGAATGTTTTTAGTTTCATTTTACTTAGGTAGACTACTATTTTTATATAAACATAATGGATAATACGGGG
>VXON01000043.1 GCA_009840065.1 Cenarchaeum sp. SB0662_bin_33
CATCCTGAAATGTATCAACTCACATACCGTCCGGCCCATTTTTGCAAGAGAACCCCCAGAATCTGGAACTTATATTAGATGGTCAGGGGATAATCTAGCATGAGTGATGCAGTTACCGTCGATGATGAGGGTCCAAAGTTAAAACCAGAATTGATGGAGCCGGAGCGCATATACCACTGCATATACAAGGATGTAATCTTGTTGTTCTTTGTGGATGAGCAAAAGTTTCTAAACTGCTACGAGATAGCCGAGCCCGCCCTGGTGGACACGGTAAGGAGCAGTAATACTGAAAACATAGAGGAGATGCTCAAAGAGTACTGCAATACGCTAAAGCAGACCTAAAAGTAGTGTATCTTTATGTGCGTCTGATACTCTTCCTCGTATTTTGTTAGGAATCCACAGTGTGGGCACGAAAACATCCCTGGGTCCTTCCTTGTATCACGCTCAATGATCTTGCCCGTAATAGACTTGATAAAGATCTCATTCTGAACAGGAATTATATCAAAGTTGTGAGTCTCGCCCAGTGACTCTATATACTCCCTTATGGCCGTCACTGCCAGGGTCTTGTCTATTGGCTCATCCTCAACCGGAGAGAGAACAAATTCGGATGTCTTTAATGTGGGGACGGCGCCTATCTGATCAGACACATATACTGCCAGCTCGTGTCGTATTGCCTTGACATCATCACAGTGTATTGTCAGCATTAGAGTGCTGTACCCCTTGGTCGTCTAATTAATGCTTGGTTTCTATCATGCATGCACCGCCGTGTCTATTTTATCACGATGTATGGTTTTATGCGTGCGGCCATCACAGATATGGGGCATTCGATAATACAAAACGCAGACACAGTGATATGACAGGCTCCAACTATTCACACTACCAAGAGTCCACAAATGGGTTATATTCAACATATAGAACATTACAGTCATGTATGTGGAGAACTTTAGGCGAGGCATCGTGCCCCGGGAGGGTCAAAAGTACATACTAGAGCAGATGGAGTCATTGATAAAGTCCGGCTACAGACAAATCATAATATCAGCCCCCACCGGAATAGGCAAGAGCTATGTAGCAAAGGCCATAGCCGACACACTAGGGGAGGCATTCATAATAACATCAACAAAACTGCTGCAGGACCAGTACAGGACTGACTTTGTTGAGTTAAAGTCGATAAAAGGCAAATCCAACTTTGAGTGCCGCCAGCTCATGAAGAAGGACGGTGTGGGGAGCGTATCCCGGGCACTCCTCAAGGGACTGACCTGTGACAAGGGGAGGTGTGTCATAAAGAAGGACGGCAAGATCAAGGAGACCTGCCAATACAAGGAGGGCGGCGATGATGAACAGTGCACGTACTATAAACAGAAGGATGCCGGTCTGGCATACAACCAGACCATACTGAACTATGCAATGTACTTTCATCTAAAGGCGTTCCAGTCTGATCTGCCAGGCATGGAGAGGTCTGTAGTAATATTTGATGAGGCCCACACAATAGAGAACGAGGTGGTCAGATTCATAGGGTATGATGTCTGGGGCAGTTATCTGACCGAGACCGATCTTGATCAAAAAAATTTTGAATTAGAGAGCATAGACGGCATGCTCAGCCTGCTGGAATCCCTAAAAGTGGGATACAAGTACATGCTACAGCAGAATACAGAGCCTAAAAACGCCCGGGAGATAATGACACAGAAACGCATGGAGCAGCGGCTGGATGGAATAATTACGGCTAGCAGGGACATCCGGGGGGATCCACAGAACTTTATAATGCAGGAGCCCGAGTTTGACGATCAGGGCTCGCTGAAGCGCATCTCCGTCGCGCCGCTGAACATATCCGAGTATACAAAGGAGTTGTTTGACTCGGATATTCAGGTATACATGTCAGCCACAATAGACAGAACGAACTTTTCAAAGATCATGGGTTTTAAGGACTGTGGATTCATCAATGTACCAAAATCCCCCTTTCCACCCGAGAACCGCCGGGTCATCTTTAACAATGTGGCACGCCTGAGTAGTAGGTCTCCCGAGTCGGATGACATTGCGGTTGCCCGGGTGATAGACTCTGTAATGGCAATGTATCCAGACTCCCGGGGACTTATACTGACATCCTCAAAGTATAGATGCCAGAACCTAAAGAGACGACTCGGTCCGGCGCAGGCTAGGCGCATACAGTTGGCACACAGCGTAAACGAGGACAGCTCCACCATAGACGAGGTACTAGAGTGTCATTCAGACATACCCAACGGGGTCCTGTTGTCATCATCACTGTGGCAGGGAATTGATCTCAAGGGAGACTTGTCCAGATTCCAGATTATAGAAAAGTGTCCCTACCCGTACCTAGGGGACAGGCGTGTCAAGGCCAAGAATCAGGCCGATAGAAGCTGGTACGTATATCAGACCGTGATAAAACTGCTGCAAGGGTTTGGGAGAAGTATTAGGGACAGTGAGGATCATGCGACCACGTATGTGATGGACTCTTCGGTGCAGTCACTTCTAAGCCGGAACAGAGAGATGGTACCTGCAGCATATCATGATGTTCTGTTTTGATGTATAATCAGAGTGGGTAGTGTGTCCTACAGAAAAATCCGTTGGTGCCATCAGGCATTGCCCGGGAAGACACTCTGAGTCCATCTCCGACTCCGCGCCCACAATGCTGACATTCTGCAGGCCTGACTTTGCTGTATATGACAGGCCTGTGCATGTAAAAGAGCGAGGATTTTGGGTCACTGCGTTTTCTCATGGTAATATTAGGAAGGTATATCATATAAAGTTACCGTACTACACATTAACATACGTATGTATCCCTTTAGGTACTTGTTTGTGTTATATTTACCTCCCAGGCAGGAGACTGCCCCATAAGGCAGGTACCCTTTTAGTTTAAATTTGGAGCGCTGCCTTGTCCATCTATTGATGGCTGGGGGCCGCGGGGCGTAGTTTCATGGATGTCATAAAGCAGGGGTCGCCAGTATTGTTCCAGTATAACCAGACCAAAAAGTGGCTAACCACAATATCCGGGGATGATGTACTGCATACGCACATAGGCATAATACGACATGCAGATGCCATAGGAAGAAGGTACGGCTCGCGCATCATAACCAACAAGGAAAAGTACGTCTACCTGTTAAAGCCCACAACGTATGACTTTATCATGAAGATACAGCACGGCACCCAGATAGTATACCCCAAGGATATAGGGTATATACTGGCGCGCTCTGGTCTGGAGGGGGGTCAGACCGTGGTGGAGATAGGTACAGGCAGCGGCGCCCTCACAACAGCCCTAGCGGGAGTGGTCAGGCCCCGTGGCCGGGTATATACGTTTGATGTGGATGAGAGGTTCATAAAGATTGCAGAGAAGAACATACGTAGGGCCGGCCTGCAAAAATACATCATACAGCAAAAGATGGACATTAGGGATTCTGAGGATACGCCTGTACGGGATGCAGACCTGGCAATCATAGACCTAGGGGACCCCTGGAGCGTAATACCGCAGGTCCGCCGCATGCTAAAGGGGAGTGGCTCGGTCTTTGCCGTATGCCCCACCATGAACCAGCTGGAGAGACTTGCAGGTATACTCACACAGAACCAGTTCACAGACATAGAATGCTCTGAGAGGATACTGCGCACCATAGAGGCTCGGGAGGGAAAGACACGACACTCGTTTCAGGGGATAGGACATACCGCCTACCTGTGTTATGCAAGAAAGGCATACTTTGGCGAAGACCAGAACGACTGACTCATATTATAAAATATGGTTCCCCCTGCAAAGATAAAGGATTTTTCAAATTTTGCCAAAAGCAGTAATGTATGCAGTGTTTCATATACAAAACATACTCCCAAGACCATCTTGGTAATTCAGAGGAATTACGGTTGAGATTGTATTATGACCATCAGAACACATTATCTCTTAAATGATTATAGACCGTATTTTATAGAAAGCCAAATAAAATATTTTAAATATAGGTACTGTGTGAAGACAGAGGTCCGGATATTTACACGTCAGATGTGTCACATAGGCAGGAATAACCGTAATCTACGAAAGTTCAGATGTAGATATGCGGGCCATAATGCAGTTTGTAAAAAACCGGTTCTAAGCCAAGGTGAAAGGCCACAGCATTGTATCAAAACACTGCACGGCAAATTCCCATGGTAATGGGTTCCTAGGCGTAGGGGGTTCTATGTGTCAGGCCATGACGCAGGTGATCCCTCCTATGAAACGCAAAACGGAATCCGAGTGTAAAACTCTAGGAGGCGCAACGATATTGCAGAGACAAATATTTTCCTCTGCGGGAGTAACCTAAACCACTATAAACCACTCATGACGCGCAGGATATAATGATACAAGAGATAACATCAGATATGGTGGCTGGCTTTGTGCCGCCCCGAAACATAAACTCCCGAAAGGGTCAGAATGGAAAGGTTCTGGTCGTGGGAGGGAGTCGCATATACCATGGGGCGCCCATACTATCATCACTGGCGGCATTGAGGGTGGGCGTAGACCTGGCATATGCGGCCGTGCCAAAGAACATAGTAGATGCCGTGCGGGCCGCCTCGCCGGACATAATAATAATGCCCCTAGCAGACCAAAAACTCACCAAGGGTGCCGCCATCAAACTCTCCAAGACCATACCATTGGGTATTGATGTGGCGGTTATAGGTATGGGAGTGGAGTTTGTAGAGGGTCTTCCGGTGTTGATGCGGCGCCTAAGCAACATGAATATTAGAATCGTGTTGGATGCAGGGGCCCTCAGGAACGATATTGTGGGGGAGATACACGGCACAAACTGCATACTTACACCGCATGCGGGTGAATTTTACAGGTTATTCAAGGAGACACCGCCCGATGATACAGCGGAGCGCGCCAGCATAGTAAGCCGGATGGCATCAGAGTGCGGGGCCACCATACTGCTCAAAGGTACAACGGATATAATATCCGATGGCATACAAACACTACAGAACACTGGTAGTGCTCCGGCCATGACGGCCGGGGGTACCGGAGATGTACTAGCAGGCGTGACCGCGGGCATGTTTACCAAAAACCGCAACGGGGTGGAGGCCGCGGGTGCTGCAGCATACATAAACAAGCAGGCCGGAATGCTTGCGCAGTACGACCTTGGGCTACACATTACAGCATCAGATATGATACAACATATACCAAAAATCATGAAGGGTTTTGATAGGGTACATCACTAGCATATGTCAAAGGGCATAAGTCAGAAAGTGGAAAAGTGCTAATACCGGGGCTAGTGCGTAAATCTAATATTGTGCGCCGGCAACCTGAACAACGTTGGCTTCTTAAGTATTAGATTGAATAATGTGACCTATTTATTTATAGCTCGATCTTAATATCAGCTTAATAATAAGCAAACACAAAAGACGGTAAGTATATTGATGATACTATGAGGCATCTAGTCCCTCTTACCTGAAAACCCATAAAAATACACAAGAATACATCCTACGTATGGAGAAAATGATCTGTACACACGCCATTTGGGGGGTTAAAGTACGGGCTTGTGTATGAGAGTATTACATGCCGGCAGGTGATAATGATAGATACAATAAACAGGGACAGAATGATACAGACACTGCAAAGTCTGATAAGACAGCCTAGTGTGTCAGCTACTGGTGAGGGGATACAGGAATGTGTAAATTTGATACACGACACGCTTCATGAGAGCGGCATAAACGCCAAAACACTATACATGGAAGGGCATGCTCCCCTTGTATACGGCGAGATAGATGGCGACCATCCAAAGACCATACTATTCTATAACCACTATGATGTGCAGCCCGCCGAGCCATTGGAGTTATGGGAGCATCCTCCGTTTGGTGGAAGTATACAGGATGGTAAGGTGTATGGGCGGGGTGCCACCGACGACAAGGGCGAGCTGGTGGCGCGTATAGAGGCTGTACGCTCCTTGGCAGAATCAGGCAATCTACACTGTAACGTAAAGTTTGTCATCGAGGGTGATGAGGAGAATGGTAGTCGGGGCATACCATCATATCTTAAAAGATATGGCAGCATGCTAAAGTGTGATGGCGTAGTATGGGAATTTGGGTATGTCGACAACAACGACACGCCTATAGTCGGACTTGGCATGAAGGGCATGCTATACATGACACTAAGGGCACGGGGACCTAGGCGCGATATTCATTCCGGCATGGCACCAATAATACAGAACCCAATATGGCGGATTGTTGGGGCCTTGTCTGTTTTAGCTTCTCCCACCGGTCGCGTCACCATACCCAACTGGTACAGGGATGCCCAGCCCCTCACCCAAGATGAGATAGACATAGTAGACGACATGCCGTTTGATGAGGATGCACTCAAGGATGAGTTGGGAATATCAAAATTCATACAGGAAGGGAAATCGGTCAAAAGGGAACTGGTCGATGTGGCCACATGTAATATAGCCGGTATTGTGTCAGGCTATACCGGTGAGGGTACAAAGACCGTACTACCATCGGCGGCAACGGCCAAGCTTGACATGCGTCTTCTGCCTGGAATGGTTCCGGATGTGCAGTTACGCATGCTGCGGGAACATCTGTATAGGTGTGGATTTGGAGATGTAAAGACAAACGCAGAACATGGTCAGCGAGGCATAAGGGCACCACCATCGCATCCGTTTGTGCAAGCAGTCCGTAATGCGGTGGATGCCACGTATGGCAGACACATACTGAATGTCATGTATCCAGAGACCGGACCCATATGGCAGTTTTCAGATACGCTCAAGGTCCCCTGTGTATTGGTGGGAGGAACCCACATACAGTCCCGCATACACTCACCAAACGAGTTTGCCCGGATAGACCTGCTAGAGAAGACGGCCGACACCATGGTAAACCTGCTGAATACCATATAACGTCTGGTACAATGCAGGTCCGGTATGCCTTGTATGCATATAATCCGGAAGGAGCAAGCACCAGCATGCTCAGTCTGATTTGTAAAAATAAAGTGTATTTAATGCAGGAACCGTGGAATCCTACTTACTATATGAGATAGTGATACCCGTCCAGGGCCCATTACTATCACCAACAAGGCCGCAGCCAGTAGTATTATATCAAACTCTGTGCTAGGTCCTTCCCTGCTAGAGAATGCCTGAGCTCCCTTTATCAGGAATATTGCTCCTAGCATGTATATGGCGAGTAGTCCTGAGGAGATACGTGTCAAGACACCTATCAGCAACAACACACCCGGTACCACCTCCCCTAGAGCTATCGGTATCTGCATGGCAGCAGGTGCACCAAAAGATTCCATAAAGTTGGCAAAGCCGGGGGAGAATTTACCATAACCGTGTACTATGAATACGACACCAAGTGTGGCACGAATGCCCATCATTGCCACGTCTGGCAATATACCCCCACGTAATTCAGCTGTACCCATTACACAAAACCACTTGATCCAGTATAATTATGTTATGTGGGTTGTTGTGGTATCAAAATCTATCCACACCTAGCTGGAACTGCGTGGTTCGACGCTAGTCTCCGTAATACGAATGTATGCCACTTTTGCCGGTCCCCGGAGTTGACCCATACTATGCTCGCATTTACGGCCTTGTCAACTATAGGCAGAACAGAGTTTGGTATCAGGTGTGGAAAAATCCCACACCATGCACAAGATATCACAGTTGTATTATTTTAGGGTCCCGTTTTTCCCTGTGCGTCCATACAAGATAAATTTGTCAAATACGAATACAGGATGTAGATCCATACTTGGAAAGTAATATGGTACGATGCATCTATCTTGTAGCATCAGTACAGACTTGTGATGGGCACTGGCACGTACTGTCACAGTAGCATGAAGTCTGCATCTGACAGTCGCACTCAGAACTGCTCTCCAATATCTCAGTACATGCACACGTCGGGGCCTGGGTTGAGTCAGTTGTAGGGGCAGAGTCAGAGGCGGATGTTGATCCTGAGTCTTCTGTGTCAGAGTACTCTGTGTCAGGCTCGCTGGTATCCATCTCTTCATAATAACTGCGGGTCTGCTGGTAATCAGAGTCATCCCGAAGCTGGGCCTCGCCCCTGTTGGTCTGATAACCGCCGGACGCTGCACTGGTCTGGTACCCCACCAACTGGGATGGGTCTATTCCCTGCTGGCCCTGCTTCTCCTTCTTTAGTGAACGGCTGCTGAATATAAAGAATGCAACACCCCCTATGGCAGCCAAGCCGGCCATGCCATATATTATAACGACAGGAAAGTTCCCGGTAGATGTAGTGGCAAAGTCGTCAGGGGCAGTAGGAGTAACCCCTATAATCTCCACCCCCTCCAATCTGTCAATGGCTCCAAATCCTAGGGCGTGTAGGTTGGCCTGATCCGCAGACTGTACGGCTCGAAGATCAAATGATATTGCGCCCGGTATGTCAGGGTGGGTGCTGCCGGCAACCGAGGCGTGCCACTCCCTCTCAACCTGAATACCCTCGCGTATGCTGCTCTCACCCATGGTCCAGGACGAGCGTACCTGACCGGCCAGCTCATCGGATATTCCATATAGGCCGGCATCTACGTTTATCCCCGTGGGATCAAAGAGAAAGTGCCAGTTCTCCAGTGGTTGTTCTAATATAAAGTCTGCATTTATCATTGGTGTGGCTAGTATGTCGCCAGCCTCCGTATTCCGAACCAGGTTATAGATAGAAGGATCACTCTCCTGGAGCATGTTCAGTGGAATGTTTACATCAATACCATCTATTACGATGGACTCATCAGTACTCAGTCCGCGCCATCCCATGTCTATTAGTGTACGAAGTTGATCCTTTGTGATGACATAGTCCGTAATGTATCCTTCCAGCTGCACCTTAAAGTCCAGTGATGTGTTGACATTACGGCCAGTCAGCTGAAAGCTGTACTCCACACTGAGATCGTTTACGGAGGATATTGCGCCATCACCCCGTATGTTTTGATTCAGGCTGTCCTGCAGACTCTGAACTCCAGGGTCATCAATACCCGCAGAACCCTCAAGAATCCACGCATTTGTCTGCATATACTCAGACAACGGACTGTCAACCGGATACTCTATGAACGCGGTTCTCTGGTATGTTATCTTAAATGGTGAAGAGTTCACATCAGGATTTAAAGTGGCCTCCAGCTGAGCTCCCAGTGCAGGGGTTATGGCACTACCCACTATGAGTACTGCCAGCAGTATAGTACATGCATAAAAACCCATAAATTTTTGTATTATTATATAGTAATAAACCTTCAGAATTGTCGCGAGGAGTACACTAGAGGCCAGCCATGCGCAGCATCGCCCTAAGAAAATATAATTTTATAATGATGGTTTCATGGCCGAGTCTATCAATATTTATAGAGCATATATAAATAAACACCTATTGCCACAGACAAAGCCCATAGTCAGTGTTGAGAATGTTGTAGCTTCTGCGTCTGTTGAGCAAAAGATGGATCTCAACGAGATTACACGTACGTTTACGGATGTAGAGTATCATCCTGATCAGTTTCCAGGACTTGTCTTTCGGCTATCAAAACCAAAGACGGCCACACTCATATTCACCTCCGGCAAGATGGTCTGTACAGGCTCCAAGTCCGAAGAGATGGCCCGTCGGGCCGTAAAGACGGTAGTGGACAGGCTGCGCGCCGGCGGCATAGAGGTAAAACAGGATGCCATAGTCGAGATACAGAACATAGTTGCATCCATAAATTTGTGCGGCCGCATACACCTAGAGCAGGCCGCCAGAACACTTCCCCGGAGCATGTATGAGCCGGAGCAGTTTCCAGGCCTCATACATCGTATGCTGGATCCAAAGACGGTCATACTGTTATTCTCCTCCGGCAAGCTGGTCTGTACCGGGGCCAAGAAGGAGCCGGATGTGTACAGGTCGGTAAACAGCCTACACGCAATGTTGGAAGAGAAAGATTTGATGCTGTACGGCTAGTGTGTTGCAATGAACCTCACCGAGTTTAATGATCTTTTAAGTTTCGGGGATGACACCTCGACGCTCATGATGCTTGTCTGGGTACTGCCACTGATACTCTTCGTCTTTTATGGTCAGAGAATTCAGCTGTTGATAACAGCACATGAGATTAAAAAGGATATCAAGAAACTGAATGAGTTTGGAGCACAGTCCATCAGGGAGACATTGGAATATGTAAATAGACTGCCGGGCACCAGCCCACGCGTACAGGACGATATTGAATCCATAATAGATTATTTTGTAGTTCCGCCCCAGGATATGGACACATCAGGGATAGTGCCCAAAGTCAGGGCGGTACTCTGGAACAGGGAGTCATATACAAGAGAACGGATTAAGAGCATACTTCCACAGACCGATGATGCACAGAGGGCAAAGGTACAGACGTTGTTGGAGATAAGTTCAACCCTAAGGATGATGCACAAGGTTGTAAGCCACCTGTATCTAACCGCCAAGAAACAGAAGAACTATCCACTCATACTGCCGCTACAGATGGAGCTGCCCTTTGTGATGGAGCAGGCCGAGGCACTGCGGGATGGGGTGGCACCATTTATGGAGGGGCAGCCTGTAGGGGACGGCATAGGGCCAGCAGTGGTGGGATCCATGATGCATGGCATGCCCCACAAGCCCATATCATACAGGATGGTATACACAGAGTCGGAGATTGAGGGTAGACATGCGATACTGCTAAAGCCCAAGGGTCCGGAACCGGTAACAGGAAAACCTGATGAGGCACTTGTATCCATAATGGAGAAGTTCACCATAAATGCCATAATAATGGTAGATGCCGCATTAAAGATGGAGGGCGAAGAGTCCGGGTCCGTATACAGGGGCTTTGGCGCGGCCATAGGCGGAAGTGGTGTGGAACGCTTCGGCATAGAAGAGATAGCCACCAAACAGAATATACCCATATTCTGCGTTGTAATAAAGCAGTCCATAAAAGAGTCCATCACGCTGATGACCGACACAATCCACAGGAGCATACCCACATCCACAAAACACATACGGGACATAATACTAGAGAACACATCAGAGAATGAGACGGTACTTGTAATCGGTGTGGGAAATACGGGAGGTGTCGCACAATAATATTTCAAAAGAAGAACATCACAGTAGTGTATACCGTATCACGCTGTGACTCCTGCGATACAGACAGCAAGAAGAGATTCGCTCCCGGCGACTACATATACAAGACATCAGAGTGTACAAAGTGTGAGGGCACTACAGTGATACGGGGGATATTCGGCCAGGAGCAGTCGGGATAATTTTAGAGTGTTTTGCTTTTTGGGGGTTGGTGCGTAAATCTGATTTAAGATCATATTGCCTACTGGCAGCCTGAACAACGTTGGTTTCTTAAGTATCAGACTGAAGAATATTATCTATTTATTTATAGTACCTTACTATACGATCTAAATATTTATAATACGATCTTAATACTATCTTTCTAATGATTAAACACAAGAGACGGAAAGGATATTGGCGATACTATGAGGCATCTAGGGAGACCGAGGCACCCCATATGCAAAAGACGCTGATATATGAGAACCCGGCCCCGCATGCCGGCTCAAAAACCCGTGGCAGACCCCCCATCCACTCCAAGGAAAAACTGACCTCTAGATGTTGGCCGACAACGAGACATACCGCCAAACTGAATCTGATATGAGTACACCTTGGAGTCACGAGCCCACCCCAGACCATAGCACGTTGGTCAGACACATGCAGACTATCTCACCCGACTGGCTAAATATAATACTGGCAGAGACCACACGTCGCTGTCTGACCGAGGCCGGAGAGGCAACCGCTCCTTTGGGAGTTGACAGCAGTGGGGTGGAGACAAGCAGATACGAGGAGGTTGAGCGGCCCAGCAAGAAGGAGCAGGATTTTGTCCAGACACGCCAAAAGGAGTACTTGCAGTACCGTATGGCAGCCATTTTGGGCCTACAGATAGTGCTGCCTGCAGTGGGAACCCCAGGCTATGTCAACGACACGGTTATGCTGCCTTATAATATCAGGCATCACGAATTCCATCTGAAGGGCAGGCGGGTTAACACTGATCGTGTACATAATTCAGACCAAAACTGTCAGGTGGTATTAATGCACAGAATGATACCCGACAGTAAGCAGAAGAAGTATACCATCAACCGCTCCAAACCCAGCAGAAGAAAGGCGGCCACGCTGTTCAACCCAAACGAGTACGCTCAGCGATATAATAGAAGGAATATTCGGAGCTGAAGAGACCCGATGACACCAGCTGTACTGTAGGTTCATCCGTGACGACAACAGAAAGCGGTTCGCTGAGGGGAGGACCATATCCTGGAATATCATGGTACTCAACCGGTTCCGGTGGACCAACCGCCTAGGTATATCGATACCCTCGTATGGAGCCCCGCCGGAGGCGGTGTACGCCATAGCACTACCCATCAGCGATGGGATAGCCTGCCAGTGGGACTTGTGCACAAGTCCCTGCTAAAAACTTGGCAGGACTGGTCCTGATGGATAGTGGAGAATTACACACCAGCCCCGCTTTTTGAAGTTGACCGTGCGTAAAAACGATGACGTATATATCAAATGAAAAATTAATGGTTTTTATTAATAATTATGGGTGTTTTAAACGATTTTTTGGTATTGAATAGCAATCATGATAATTTGTTATACAGCAGGGTGTGCACCGCTATATCAGCTCAGGGTTATGAAGTTACTTATATACCAAAATTAAGAATAAAGAATAATGATTCATGGGTTTGAATTCAGAGATGTGAACCTGTCAAGCTGGGATGTCAGTAAACTTGTAGAATTTTTCAGCAAAAAATTCAATGTACAGAAAGAGATTACGTGGCAGTATGATCAAACCGCACACGAAAGTGATATAGAGACGCAGTCGGAAGAGAAATCTGCACGTACCAAACCATATGGGCGCAGAGGCAAAAGACACCAGCGTCGATACAAGGATTACCAACACCAAGATAGTCTAAGAGTGAAGACCGACAATCCCGACTTGGACAAATTCCGCACAATACGTCAGACAGTGGACATTAAATTCTGCCCCACATGCAGCAAACCACTTGCAGATAGACATAACGAATACACCCGGAAATCCGAAGATGTACTAGATGGGAGATGGACAATAACAGAGTGGACAATAAATAGACGATATTGCAAGCATTGCCGTAGGCAATACGCCACAGCTATTCCTGGTGTGCTGAGGGATGGACATTTTGGCACTACAATAATGGCCCAGATATTTGTAATGCGATCTCTTGCCATATCGTATGAAAAAATTCAGGCCGTCATATACGTATTATTTGATAGATCCATAACTATAACGGCAATCATGTCCATATACAAGACGGTTGCAAAGCAGTGCGAGCCGTTATATGATGAACTGGTGGGGACCATCAAGCGCATAGACATGATATTTGGTGATGAAACGGGTTGGTTCCTTGACGAAAGGTACTGGTGGGTCTGGGTGTTTATAACATCCCATACAGTACTGCTCCACACCTCCCCGCCTAGTCGCAAGATGGTAACCGAGGCCATACTAGAGGGGTTTAATGGGATTACTGTAGGTGATTCACAGGCCTCCCGGAGTCATACAGATGTGGAAAAACATAGGTCTCTTATGCACTACTTCTCTGAGATGTGCAGTACATTATACAACAACAATAGTTCAGAGTATAAGCAGCTGCTCACAGAGATGCATTGCATACTAAGAGATGCAATAGGTTTATGGGGAGAATATCAAAAGGCGCCAATACCTGGACCAGACATACAAAGCCTACAGAACAGAATAGACTCCCTAGCAGATGTGCAGTACACGGATTCGGACTGCAAACGATACGCCAAGCGCTTAAGGGATGAGGACGGACGACTCTTAACGTTTCTAAAACACAATAATCACGACAACATAATTGAGCATGCCCTGCAGATATTTGTGTTGATGAGAAACATATGTTATGGAAGCCGCTCAAGTGGCAGCGTCAAGAACGCTGAAATACTTGTGACCATATACACAACCTGTAGTATACGCGACGTAAACCCATACTATTTTATGAAGGATCATCTTGATGGCAAGATGGACACGATTCCATCACCATAGAGTGAAAGTAAATGTCAGTCGTTCGTATTTTGAATATTCGAGCTGGCACCTTCCAATGCAGCCAAGGTATGAACCAAGCTTTTTTCACAATATAATTAAACCACCAAACACCTCATTTTACAGCAAAAATCGAAACATTTATAGCGCGATCTTTATTCA
>VXON01000008.1:0-4646 GCA_009840065.1 Cenarchaeum sp. SB0662_bin_33
TCTTTTTACGGCGACCATTATTCTGCATGCATTGATACTCAGATGAGTCTACTAACCACAATATGACATAGATGTTGTCTCGGATGGACGACTCGGCAATGTAATTTCATCACATCTGGACGTACCCCATGCGCACATTTCCATCTACTGTTTTAAGCAGTAATACTATATAGTCAGTTGATAATAGTGGTCTTTATAACCACTTGTGATGTATTGAGTTTATGAAGATAGATCAGCCCATGGACCCTGATTATGATGCAGTCCGCATAGGCTTTGTTGGATTTGCAGATCCATACGCAATGGAGGGAATCAGCATTTTAGAGACCGGCGATGGCCGCGAGTTTCACATGAGGGCATTCTCGGGCGAGGTCGCCAAATTCATGTCTATGTATGTCTCGGGGATGCAGGCGCCGGTACCATCCGTGTATAACATGATAAATGACATATGCGAGATGAGTGATTTGACACTGGTCAAGGTAAAGATATATGAGTCCGGCAGTGCCTTGCGTGCCAACCTGTACTTTAAGGGTCGCACCGAGATGATACTGCGAAACTATAGGGCATCGGACGCGCTCACCCTAGCCGCGTATCTTGGGGTGCCTATACTGGTGCGTAGCACACTGCTAAAAAAGATGGACTCTGAACAAGTCACGTGATGATGTCTGCGAGCCTGTCCTGTTCAGCGGCCCAGCGTATCTCCATTGCTATACGGCGACCAACACCAAACGTCTCGCCATACTGGTATTTTGTGTATGGTGTAGTTGTGGCAAGTATGGGGTTTCCGGGGACCCGCAAGGACACATCATATACCACCATCTCTAGGTCCTTGGTTATGACACTCTGTAGTGAGAATGGACCGATTATGCCAGGTGCATGATCTCTCCTTGCAGCCTCTACAAACCTATCTCCCATATCGAGTATGGTGTTTAGCAGCGACTCCCGGGCGCTTGCCGGAGTGTGGCCCACCTCTATGTTCTGTAGTTCCACATCTATCTGGGACTGCTGGGACGCAGGCAACGCGTTAAAGTCCATTATGTTGGTCTGAAGTCTTCGTTCAATTCCCATAAAGTCCACCTGGTCCTTGATGGGCGATGCAAAATAGTTAAAGTTCATGTATGTGCCTATGGCCAGCTCCTCTATGCTGGCAAGTTCAAGTCCGGCATTATCAATTATGCCCAAATCAATCATCTTTTGGGACTTTACTGTATAATCAGAGGGTGATGATACAATAAAGAACGCTCTCTCTAACTTTCTGGACTTTTCTTGTACCTTTACTATGCAGGGGCCGTCTATATCTTGTGGTTTTTCGTATATGCGGGGCAGCCGAAGGCCTGCGGATTTTAACATAAAGTACTGCCCCCGCTCCTCGCCCCGCTCCTCTGCACGAAAGAGCCGCCTATTCCCAAATATGGGTAGGGCAAAGTCGTTCTCCAAGATGTCATATCCTAGGTATACTGCCAGGGATCTGTGAGGGACCACAATACTCTCTTCGGTCCTCATGTGTTGCTGGTGCTCCTTGGCGGCCATGTCTGAAAATTTATCTAGTATTATGATGTCATCAGCAATCCGGGAAAATCGCTGATACGGAAGATGGCGGCCTCTCTGGCAGTATGCAATAGTGCGGAATCCCTCATCCTTTGCACCATCCATTATCTCCAATGCAGAGTGGCTGCCTAACACCGCTATACTGGGCCTGTCGTATTTGGCAACCACATCTACCATGCTTGATTGGCTTATCATACTGATACGGCATAAACAAAATCATACATATTGATGTATTGACTGCTGCTACACTACCAATCCCTCATATTGATATAATGTAATTGTATATATGATATTAGCATGATTATCGAAAAGAGACTGCTTGCTGGAGGTGTAGCACTGTTGGTGTCGGGCTTTGTCCTCTCTGCGATAATTGCGCTTGACACGCCCACAGGCCAGAGTGGCATGACCGAGGATGAGATACTGGATTTGATGGAGACACAGCGACAGAATGATGACATGGGAATACTGGCCGGTATATTGGTTGGTGTGGGCTTTTTGCTGATATTGATAAGTTTTGGAGCTAGACGGCGGTCCGGTGGAAGGAATACGATGTAGATTGTCTCTGAATATATATGGCGCTGGCGGGGACCCTGCCAGAGTGAGACCGACTAAACCCAAATACTTGTGTGGGCGCAGGTGGTAGTGGCGATAACATGAGCAAGAGGTATAGTCCACAAGAAAAGGCTAGCATAGTAATGGAGTTTTTTAGTACCCGCATATCTACTGCCGAACTGTGTCGTAAATATGATATACCTCCTGCCACATTTCTGGACTGGAAAGACAAGTTCCTACAGGGTGGCAAGCGGGCGCTTGCAGGCCGTGGAGACGCAACAAAAAACCAGACAAAGGAGATGGGAAATCTAAAACAAATAATCGATGAGATCAAAATTGCTAATAACATTTTAAAAAAGTCTTTGAGGAGAACAAAGAGACGAAGATAGAGGGAGTATATCAGTGTGGGAGGAATATAAAAAACATGATTGCGTACGATGCAGTCGCACCAAATCTTTATGTCGACAATGGTGGCCTTGATGACATGACTGCCTTGGCAGCATATTTTGAGAAGATACGTACCTCTCTTGGGCCCACAAGTATTCGGTTTTAATCGGTCTCACTCTGGCGAGGTCTCCACTAATGGAGTTTGGTTCGACTATAAAAAATGAGAATGGATCAGCGACGTTGATGATTACAAAATTTGAAAACAAAAGTAGAGAATAAAGATTAATGTATTTATAATCAAATAGTCTACTAGTGTATCGTGAATAGTATATACGCGTTAACCATTATCGCTAGCATTACTGTTCTCATGACTGCACTAACAGCAGACAGTTATGCAACAACAGATTTTGACAAGCCGATGGTCTCTTCGGTTGTATTAGATACACGAGACGGTAAAAAGGATATTGTAATGGCATTTAACAAAAAGGTAACCATGCAGGGCGAAAGTGACCTTTTACAATTGGGAGTTATTTACTCGTTTGATGGAAAAAAAAATACCGTGTTAAAAAACTTAACCGGAGCTACATTACATGAAAGTGACAAACAACAATTCATTACAATAACGCTTACAGACGATCAACTCGAAGCAATAAACGCAGCAAGTACAGAGCATCTTTATTTGACTATAGAACATGATACATTTTTTGATGTATATTTTGATGAAAACTTACCTACAACAAAGAGAATCTTACACACCACTGATGACGCTCCAGTTCCAGTATTTGCACATCTGTTAAGATTCGCAAATGCCACCGTCCTTGATCTCACGTTTTTAGATAACATAACAGGATATACTGTGGATGCGTCTAAGATAAAACTAGTAAATGCACGAGTCACCCTTGGAACCGATGGCTATACCATACTAGATGTAGAGCGCGTGGCAATTCCCATGACGAATGGTATAATAAGCATGTACAACAATGCAAAGATGATCTCCATATATTTGTCAGATGAGACACATGCAGAAGCAAAGACATTTGAATCAAAATTCGTACTTTCACTTGACAGGGGCGCCTTTTCCATAAATGGTCTAGATAGCAAACCAAGATTCAACATCTATACGTTTGCAACAAATTCTGATAATGTTGGCCCACCGCGTCCGACTAGTGGAGTCGATGAATCAGAACCACTCCGAGTCACTAATGTTGGACCAACACATGCGTCTGTTAATTGGATACCACAGATGAATGCAGATGGTTATAGTGTACAGTGGAGCGAACCCGGAGGATCAAACCCACAATCATACGACACAGATACCGGTATTATATTTTATGATATCACAAATCTGAATCCAGATACGATATATTATCTCTCAGTACACACGGATGGGGATCAGCAAGTAGGTGAAATAGTAACGTTTGAAACACTGTCGGGTGACTCGGAGCAGAAGGATACTATTGCACCCATTATTACACTGGCAGGAGAGCAGTCAGTTACAATAACCACAAATACTCCATATGTTGATGCAGGTGCTACATGTACAGATGATATTGATGGCACAATACAACCAACTATAATTAATACCGTGGATATCACGACACCCGGAATCTACACAGTCACTTACGATTGTACGGACACGGCAGGAAATAATGCACAGCTAGTCCGAAACATTACGGTAAACGAGGATGTGGTTGTACTGCCTTTACAAACACAAAATACCATAAACATTTCATCTGACTCTGCAACACTAGATGCCGGCGGAACCATTGCAGTTACAATAGCACTTGATGTTCCACTAGAGCAGGGAAAGATAAAGGTTTCACTAAAGGTAAAGGGTTGTGGCTCGAATATGAAACATTGTGAGCTAGTTTTGGATGAGGAGAACAGTGATAATCGCGTAAAGAGAACCGGTGATGGTAAAGAATCGACTTTGATATTCCGAGAGGGCGCGACCACGGCAACATTTGCTCTACAGGATCTAAAAGATACAGACAAGGATCGTTCCATTAAGATAATGCTAGGTAAGATAAGAAACATGGATGGTGCCTCAGTAGTTTTAGGCAACAGTACCTTGTCTGTTGATGTCATTAACACAAGGACTATCTTGGAACCCGAGACACCAGAACCCGAGACACCAGAACCCGAGACACCAGAACCCGAGA
>VXON01000008.1:4746-8414 GCA_009840065.1 Cenarchaeum sp. SB0662_bin_33
CGAGACACCAGAACCCGAGACACCAGAACCCGAGACACCAGAACCCGAGACACCAAGTGTAGATGTAGTTGATTCATTGACGGCAGTTTCTGTGGGCTCTAACTATATTACCGTGGCATGGCCTGCCGTTGAAGGCGCTATATCCTATGAGATAATTGTCACATCATCTGGCAGCAACGGCACCGTAAAATATAGCACAACTAGCGATACCTCCTTTACTATATCTGGCCTATCACCTAACACCGACTACTCTATTGTGGTGCTAGATGACCTGTATGAAATGGCCGGTACTAGTCTATCGGTGACCACCAAATAAAAAACACAATCTTTAGAGATCCGGTACTTGGTCAGCAAGGCACGATACCTGCATAATGGGTGGTTTTTCACTTAAAAATAGGCACGTTCTTTTGGGGGACCCAAACAAGCAGAGTCGGTTCAACGACACATCCTAGAGAGTCTTGATTTTTTGGAATAACGTGTTTCTCTGTATGGGTATGCGACCTATCTCGTGCACTATAGTGGCCAGCTCGTCTATGGATGAGCCTGTTGGCTTGCCCGCGGCACGATATATTTCCTCTGAGAATGCAGTTCCAACAAGATCATTTCCACCATAAGCCAGGGCTACCTGGGCCATCTTCTTTCCATAGGCTACCCAGTATACGGATATGTTGTCCAGGATCCCCGCCAGCATTATTCTAGAGACTGCTAGCACCCGCAGATCATACAGTGAGGAACACTCCTCGGTAACAAGGCCGTCTTTCTCCAACTCGGTATTGTCCAGACTTAACTTTAATGGAATAAAGGTGATGAATCCATTAGTATCCCTCTGCAGGTCTCGTATCTTTATGAGATGATCAATCACATGTTCGGGCTTTTCAACATGTCCATACAGCATCGTAACATTGCTACGTATGCCTAACTCATGAGCCTTCCGTATTGTGTCTAGCCACTCCTGGCCGGTACACTTTCCTCTTACAATTTTTGATCGTACATCGGGATGAAACAACTCGGCGCCACCACCGGGCATCGTGTCCAAGCCAGCATCCCTTAACCGCAGCAGTATCTCCTGTATTGAGTTTTTGGTAATCTTTGATAGGTAGAATATCTCTGCCGCCGTAAAGGCCTTTATGTTTAGGGCCGGATGCTTCTCTTTTATAATTTTCATCATATCTTCATAGTATTCTAGGGGAAGCTTTGGATGAAATCCTCCCACTATGTGTACCTCGGTGGCGCCCATCTGCTCGGCGATTGATACCCTCTGTTCTATCTGTGCTGGTGTCAGTACGTACGCATCTCCATCCTTCTCCTTTCTATAAAACGCGCACATCTGGCAGCTGGCGGCACAGACATTTGTATAGTTCATATAGTATGACGAGGTAAATGTTACCTCATTGCCTACCTGTCTTTTACGTATGGCATCGGCCACCGCTCCCAACTCGTGCAGGTTTGCAGACATCAACTCTATACCATCATCAAATGAGAGATCATCCCTTGATATGGCCCTCTCTAGGGACTTTATGCTATCTGCAACCTGTGACATAATTACACATCTTTAGCCGTTGATATATTCGTTAATATAATTAACATATAAAAAATACCGCAATATTATACATGATAATGGTAATGCCACTTGTTAATGAAAACCTACCAAAATGTTACATATGTCATCGCATGTTTCCGGATATAGAGAGTCTGCGACAACATATTCGGCAGACCCACCCAAATGTGACATCCAAGCATAGGCCGGAACCGGCTCCTGGTGATGTTACAGTATTTTGACGCAATCAAATTATGGATAGATATAGAATCCGGCCTGTTCATACTGTAAAGCCTGCCTAGACAGATTGCTCAACATATAGACTGTAATGCAACAGGGGAACGGTTTAAGCCAAATATACGAAAAACACATCCACCATGTAATGGGAATTCCAGAAAAGATAAAGGCCATACAGGATGAGATGTCTCGCACCCAGATAAACAAGGCCACAGAACACCACATAGGCCTGCTAAAGGCCAAGATAGCAAAACTCAAACGGGAGCAGGAAGAACAGATCACAAAGAAATCCGGTGCAAAACAGGATGGCTTTGATGTGCGCCGCACCGGCGATGCAACCGTCGTATTCATAGGGCTGCCCAGCGTGGGAAAGTCAACACTGCTAAACCAGCTTACCGGTGCCAGCTCGGCGGTGGGAGCCTTCCAATTTACAACACTTACGGTGGTGCCTGGTATGATGGTGTATCGGGGAGCTCGGATACAGGTATTGGATCTGCCCGGAATAATAAAGGGGGCTTCAACCGGTCGGGGACTTGGCAAGCGTATATTGTCGGTGGCCCGGAGCGCCGATTTAGTGCTGCTTGTACTGGATGTTTTTCAGCCATACCATGAGGCGGTATTAACAGAAGAGCTGGGCAATATGGGCATACGTCTCAATACACTACCACCCAACATAACAATTGAGCGTGCCAGCTCGGGGGGAATAGCAGTGGCCCGGCAGGCTGAGCTTACACATATAGATGAAAAACACATCCGCGATATACTACATCTGTATGGTGTGATGAATGCTAGGGTGGTTATACGTGAGGATATAACTTCCGAGCAGTTAGCAGATTATATTGCAGGCAATGTAGTATATGCTAAGGCCCTTACTGTGCTGAACAAGATTGATCTGGTTGATGCAGAGTTTGTTGCAAAAGTAACCGACTCTCTAAAAACAAGTATTGTACCAGTCTCGGCAAACTCTGCGGTTAACATAGATTTGCTGCGCAAGAAGATATACGGTAGACTTGACTTTATACGAGTATATATGAGGCCCAAGGGCGGGCCTACCGATTATGACGAACCACTCATAGCCCGTTCTGGGGATACCGTTGAGGATGTATGCAACAAGCTACACAGAAACATGCGCAAGGAGTTTAGATACGGCCTGGTATGGGGCAAAAGTGTAAGGTATGGCGGCCAACGCGTTGGTATAACACACGCACTCCTAGATGAGGATGTTTTAACGATAATAAAAAGACGTTGATCAATACATCTGACTCATCAACCGTATCTGCTCATCTGTTGTTATTGTACCTTTTGTTGCCAGTATCTCCAACAGTTCCTTGAGTATGGATCTGTATTTTTCTATCTCCTCGTCACTGCCGGCATCACCAGCGGGACCTGTCGGACCCCGTGGCCCCTTCTCGCCGGGTGGACCTAGCGGACCTGTCGGACCCGGAGGCCCCTGCTCGCCTTGAGGCCCCGAAGGCCCCGAAGCTCCACGCTCACCCTGTAGGCCCTGAACGCCCTGTGGGCCACGTATGCCCTTTTCGCCGGGCAGTCCCTGAGGCCCGACCGGTCCCTTGGACCCAGTTGGCCCTGTCGCGCCCCGCTCACCAATAGGCCCTTTCTCGCCCTGCTCTCCGGTGGGGCCAGGCAGTCCCCGCTCACCCTTCTCACCAATCGACCCCCGTAGTCCCTTCTCGCCAACAGGACCTGTTAGGCCCTTGCTACCAATGGGACCAATCGATCCCGGTAGACCCTTGTCCCCGGAAGCGCCCTTGTTGCCAGTATCCCCCTTATCTCCAGTAAGACCCTTCTCGCCCTTATCTCCAATAGGTCCCTGTGGGCCCCGCTCGCCCTTATCTCCAACCGGACCCTTATCTCCAGTAAGACCCTTCTCGCCCTT
>VXON01000008.1:8514-13765 GCA_009840065.1 Cenarchaeum sp. SB0662_bin_33
CCTTATCTCCAACCGGACCCTTATCTCCAGTTATACCCTTATCTCCAACCGGACCCTTATCTCCAGTTATACCCTTATCTCCAACCGGACCACTGCCTCCCTTCTCACCCGTGGAACCCTTCTCACCCTTAAGACCAACCGGCCCCTGCGGACCTTTTATCCCTTTATCCCCGATATCTCCCTTATCTCCAGTAAGGCCTTTCTCACCCTTAAGACCAACCGGCCCCTGCGGACCCCGTTCACCCTTATCCCCAACCGGACCCTTATCCCCAACCGGACCCTTCTCACCCCGGTCACCCTGCAATCCCATTGATCCCCGGTCTCCCATAACTCCCCGCTCTCCGGGCAGTCCTGGAGGTCCGGATGCTCCAACCGGTCCAACAGCCCCCTTCTCACCTTCCGGCCCCGGCAGGCCTTTATCCCCCTGAGGTCCTCGAGTACCAACAGGTCCCGGCGGCCCCTGAGGTCCTCGAGTACCAACAGGTCCCGGCGGCCCGGCAGGCCCCTGAGGTCCTCGAGTACCAACAGGTCCCGGCGGCCCGGCAGGTCCCTGAGGTCCTCGAGTACCAACAGGTCCCGGCGGCCCGGTAGGTCCCTGAGGTCCTCGAGTACCAACAGGTCCCGGCGGCCCGGCAGGTCCCAGACTTCCTACAGCCTTTGCAGAAGCCGCTTCTCTGGAAGAGATGCCCGTATCAGGCGGTGATGGTCTGGGAGGCTCATTTGGTGGTATTGGTAGTCTTGTAGTGTCAGGTTTGGGTTGTGTATTATGTTTCACATACCGGTCAGTCACAACTTTTACCACTGAATAATTACTTGAAAAGATATCCTTGATTACAACCCATACGGGACTATTTGCAAAGACCGACTCCGGCAGCGGCCTGTCCTTATCTCCTAGCGTTATGGTAAATGTACCATCGTCTACCTTTAGGTGAAACTGGTTATCCCATAAAGATGGAATCTCGTTTTTTCTGACCGATTCTTTGGTGGGATTGACTTGGCATATTGTAACATGCGCCTCGTATACACCACTCTTGTCAAATGGGGCCTTTCCGGTTATCTGAATGGCTGATGGGTACTGCATAACATAATTTTCATATATGTGCTATTTTTACTTTTTTAGGGCATGTTTGCATCTCATACCTGTGATGATTGGAATTATCTGATACATCATAGACTATATTACATATGTAATTCACGAATCCAATCTCTTGATGCGGCTGCCTAGTAGGGCCACAAGTTGATGCCTATACGCGACAACATTTTCGAATTCCTCCCGCAAGAACAAAGGATTTGTCCCTACAATATCGTTGTGCATCTTAGAGTTTTACCACTCTGGACTCCGCTTGGCGCCTTATTGGGGGATCATGGACAATCATATAGGATACATTTTCGTATATAATTGAGGCTATTTTATGGCAGCCTTGCGTGGTATTGCACAAATAATATTCGTGACATCTTTTCTGTCCGTGCATTAGTCTGACTTGAACAGCTGTATGTTTTTGGGAAAGAACCATTCACGAATAATATTTAACAGGATAACGTCTTAAATAATATCATGACAAAATCTACCAAAAATCCTCCAAAAAAACCAGATGATACACAAAACCCACCCAAAGACAGCATTGAGGTGTCCAGGGGTGGTGTAACATCGCTAACCGATGAGGATTACAACCGTAAGAAACTCTTCAAGAAAGGTATCAACCTGATGGCGGATGAAAAACTAGAGGAGGCGTGTGAGGCATTTGAGCAGGCGTTGCGTATTGACCCACAGAATGTTGAAACCTTGTTAAAACTAGGATATGCCCGGTTTCATATAGGCAAGCATACGGAGGCGTTGGCCGCCTACGACCAGGTTCTGGATATTGATATTACTCATCCTGAAGCGTGGAATCTGAAGTCACTGGTGGACTATGAACAAAAAAATTATTCAAAGGCGCTAGATGCCGTACAGAATGCGGTGGATTCAGATCCTAACTTTGGCATGGCCTGGTACAACAAGGCATGCTATCTGTCGTTACTGAGCCAGATACCCGAGTCATTGGATGCCCTGAAGAGATCCATAGAGATAGATGTAAAGAATGCCCGCAAGGCAGTCAAGGACCGTGATTTTATCAATGTCCGTATAGAGGAAGGCTTTAAGCGAATAATCGAGGTTGTGGCATTAGAGTCGATACGGCAGGGGTACCACACACTTGGTTCCATAGTATGGACCACACTCTTGAACAAATCGGATGTGGAAGAGGCCCTTGCCAAACTACAGGAGAGGGGTCTGATCACACAACATGAAAAACGTGAGGGATTTCATCGCATACCAGTGTATGATCTAGCAAAACAGATTAGTGACAATATTACTGTTGAAAAACGCGGCTTTCTGGGGCTTACACGCAAGAAATTAACCGGCCCGATACAGAGTTTCAGAGTTCTCAGCGAGTCTGTTCAGATAGCAAAGACTGCAATAGAGGAGGAGGATGTGGAAGAGACGATGAAGAGTCTGGATGTATTTGTAAACTCGGACAAATGCGGACCTGTAATGATAGAGCAGTTCTTTGACGAACACAGGGATATCAGGCTTTGGCGTGCTAGGCTGGATCATAGGGGCCGGGACTATCTCATAGAGAACAAGGATCGCATGTTAAACGTGTTGGAGAATGTGGGAGCTAGCGTGACAAAAAAGATGCGCAGCGGCTCTGATGATACGTCGGATAACCTCTAGCTGTTATTGGGCATCACTCGTAATGATATTCTTTCTATCTAGTATGTTATATCCACTACCACAAGTCATGTCCTTGAGCATACTGTATATGCCGAGGGGCATAAGTTCGTGGACACCTTTGCGTGTGGACTAGATGTGAAAATATCTATCTACTTTTGTTCTTGGGCATAATCAATAAACTGCATGGCGGTTTACGCGTATACTGAGAGCATCATGCGTGAAAACTCTCCGCATCTTGACGGTTTTATCTGATCATGCGGCGCATTCGCCACGACCGGTCTTTGTATGATAACTGGCATCACTCCCATAGTCGGCAAAAAAGTCAGGATCTTCTTCTTTTGTGGGAGGTGTGGTGAGGGGAGCCAGATGGTTGCGAATATCCAGAATCTTGACATCATCGGCATCCTGGCATACGCGATGTATCCAAGACTTTAATGTGTCTCCCTCCAGGGCATGCTCCTTGAACATATCGATCAGCTGCAGTATTGCGGGAATTACGCGCTTTGCCGGCATGCGCAGCAGGTTCTTACCCAGCATTGCCTGGCCATCGGCCCGGCCTCCTATGGACATCATGTATGATGGATACATCTCATGGCCTAGCCGGCCACCTCCTCCAAAGAACCCCACAGTCGCTATTCCATGCTGACCGCATGAGTTGGGGCAGCCACTTATCTTGATGGATGACTCTGCTAGTGACTTGTCCTTGTCCAACTCCATCTCTAGAAACTTTCTCTGTATCTCCTTTGCCAGACGATGAGAGTTGGTCAGTGCTAGGTTACATGATGTTGTTCCAGAACAGCCTATGGGGGCAGCCATCGTGAGGGCTCCGGACTTTGCCAGTCCGGATTCGGACATCTTTGTGTACATGGACAATAGGTCATCCTCATGCACGTACCGTATGGCAATATTTTGTATGAAGCCTAGGCGTCCTACGCCCTCTGCCGAGAACTCTCGTATCAGGTTGGCCACACTCTTTAGCTGGCCTGATGTAATATCCCCGGCCTCCAGCATGGCAAAAACGGTTCTGTATCCTTTCTGCTTTTGCTTAAACGTATTTGTGGTCAGCCATCTTGCATAGCCTGCGGGAACGTTGCCATCCTGGTGATTCACCCTGAGTGGCACCCTTACCTCATCGGTCTTGATCTCGACCGGCAGTTTGACCACAACCGACTGCGTGGCTCTTACCATATCCCTCTCTTTTAGGACTAGATTCTGAAACTTCTCCCAACCCATCTGATTCACCAAATATCTGAGACGGTTACGTGGCATGTTTTTACGATCACCTAGCCTGTCAAATAATCTGACCACACTAATGGCCGTATACAGAACATTCTCCTCGGGTGTAAAATCTTCCAGCTGATGGCCTACGTATGACTTGTTTCCTAGGCCGCCACCGACAAATACCTTGAAGCCCCGCACCTCCTTGCCATCTACATGTATAGTTTTTGGTATGAGGCCCACATCGACTATGCGCGCCATCCCATGTTCCTCACAACACGAATAAGTAAACTTGAATTTCCGAGGCAGGTTTTGGTTCATTGGATTTCTCAAAAAGAATTTGGCAGTGGCATGTGCATATGGGGTCGCATCAAATGACTCGTTGGGACATACACCGCACATGGGGCTGCACATCACGTTACGTATGGCATTACCACATGCTTCCCTAGATGTCATGCCCGCCTGCCCGAGTTCACGAAATACCTCTGAGACATCTTCAAGTACCACCCAGTGTAATTGGATGCTCTCCCTGGTGGATATGTGCGCACTCCCAATCGAGAACTGCTCACTTATGTGGGACAACTTATCCAACTGGTGTGGATGTATCTCCCCTGCAGGTATCTTTACCCTTACCATTGCATAGTCTGAGGTCATGCGGGTGCCATATGCGCCATGCTGAAGCCTGTACCTGCGAAACATATCTTCGGGGTACTTTCCCTGGCGAAACAGCTTCACCGTTTTGGCAAAATCGTCGGCCTCCTCCATTCGCGCCCAGTCAATTACGGGAACATTCATCTTTTCTCGCAGACTAGTCTGACTCATGAATTGCAATCATGCCTGCACATTTATAAATTTTTGAGCATGGGAAAATTTTGAACCGAACTGATAAATTACATCTAAAATGGACGGTTCTTGTCTATTTAGTCGACCCTACAAAGTCTCCACTAGCGCATGCCGCGGCTACAATCATACAAAAGTGGTTATGCAGAAACCTCCATTTGGTAGCAAACCATCAGTTTGTATGCTCAGACCATCAGATAGTAAAACTATGCTATAGCGGCGTGCATAAGTTTATGCAGTACTAAAGTCGCCCATACACACTACTGAGATTGTATGTGTCTCATTTTTGGAGAAGTACACGAGTTATGTCTGTGCTACAAGATAGAATCACGTATGCGGATGTAACAATATTGGCCTGTATGCATAGTAGTTATTTTACGGTCGTGGGAGTGTGCGGCAACAACTACTTTTTCTTACACTTACACTTACACTTGCAGCGCTTTTTGGTGCTATCTATCTGTCGCTTCTTTATTTCTGGGT
>VXON01000148.1 GCA_009840065.1 Cenarchaeum sp. SB0662_bin_33
GTAAAATGAGGTGTTTGATGGTTTGATTATATTGTGAAAAGAGCTTGGTTCATACGACCAGTCTATGTCGGCGAAATTAAATCCATTAATCTTAGTATATAGCATAGCTAAAATCGGAGAATCATTACGCCAAATGGAATTTGGACTTTATATACTTGATCTCAGAACGGCGAGCTATTACTCTAGTAGAAATAAAATACCATTAACATAAAATTGGTGTGATTTTATTTATGCTTCTGACCATAGTAGATAATGGTTGATTTTATTGTTGATTAATTTTTTTAATATTTTTTGATTAATTTTTTTAATTAAATAATTTAATAAAGTCCACATCATTTATAAGCAGTTTAATTTTTTTTAGTATATGAATCCCAATAAATTTGCCGAAGAGTACAACGGGAGTGGTCCTGAGCATGTTCGTATACTAGACAGCACTCTTCGGGAGGGTGAGCAGCATCCGGGAGTCTCGTTTACAAACAAACAGCGAATTCAAATAGCCTGGGAGCTGGACAGTTTTGGCGTAGACCAGATTGAGATATCACCAGTTGTCTCGCCGGATCACCGTGAGGCTACAAAGACGATAATAAATCTAGGCCTGCGGGCCGATATAGTTGCGCATGGAAGATCTCTAAAAGAGGATATTGATGTGTCGATGGACTGTGGTGCAACATGGTGCGCGGCATACTTGGGGATATCCGAGGTTCACCTAAGAGACAAGCTGCGCATAACCCCCGAAGAGGCAATGGAGCGGGCCATAGACACCATACAATACGCCAAGTCACATGGGTTAAAGATACGATTTACTTTGGAGGATGGCTCTAGGGCGGATCCAAACTTTGTTCAGGACATGTGCAGAGCCATACAGGATGCCGGAGTAGATAGAATCAGCCTGCCAGATACAGTGGGGGTGATGCGCCCATCAGGCATGGCGAACTTTGTCAGTATGGTACGGAATGTAGTGGATACTCCGCTAGATGTACATACACATAACGATATGGGATTGGCTCTGGCCAATGCCATGGCAGGCATAGATGCCGGAGCTAGCCAGATTCACACTACAATCGATGGCATAGGCGAGAGGACCGGAATACCATCCCTAGCCGAAGTTGCCGTAGTCATATCCAAACTTTACAAGTCGCCTAACCGCTTCAGACTGTTCCAACTACGGGATCTCTCAAAGCACATAGAGTTGTATACCGGAATACCCATACCCGAATCCAAACCGGTTGTGGGATCATCTGCATACAAGCACAAGGCTGGAACGCATCTGGCAGCCATACTGAGGAATCCGGCAGCATACGAGCCCATACCGCCGGATGTGGTGGGTAATCGACGCACCATTGTGTTTGGCGAGCTGTCCGGCAAGACTGGAGCTGGCTATCTGATGTCCATACTAGGGCTTGATAGTGACGAGCAGCAGGCCAAGGATGTGGCTGCAGGCCTGAAGCGGTTGCGGATGGGTGACTTATTGGAGATGCCACTGCCGGACTCGCTGGAGCGGCGCATATCCACACCAGATAAGCACAAAATAGCCTAATCAGAACAAGTGTGCAGTAGTGATACCTGTAACTGCTGCGCATGTGCCAGTTTTGTGCAACAGAACATGCACAGGCAATCAGACGTAAGAAGTTTGAAAAGCCCCACCTACACTTAGAGAGGTTCTCTGATATCTTCGATGAAGAGACCGCCAGTGTTTTTTTTTGTACATGAAACTGTCATTCTTCGCCAAAATTATATGAATGTAGATTTATCATACTATGATGAAGAGAAGATTTATTCCAGAGAGGTTGTTTCATGGTAGGCAGGATCAAAAGATCAAGTACTTACCCACCAAGATTCAAACCATACAGGGAGATGGGTTTCGGTGGATTGATGTCCTAAACCCACAACGCGAGGATGTAGAGTCGCTAGCCGCAGAGTTTAACCTACACTCTCTAAACGTCGAAGACTGTATGGCCAAGTTTGAGCTGCCCAAATTGGACAGTTATGATGACCACTTCTTTGTCATACTGAGCTTTCCCCCATTGGATGAGAAGAAAGGACTTGGGTATGGGCAACTCTCCATGTTTGTGGGATCCGATTATGTGATTACCATACATCAGGGTGATCTGCAGCCGCTCAACGATTTGGTTCTAGCATCACAAGACCCAAAGACAAATCACAGTATAAAATCCACAGCCTTTCTGGTTCACGACATATTGGATGTACTAGTAGATGATCTCTTACACATGTCCAGAAAGATAATTGCAAACCTAGAAGATTTGGAGGAGCAGGTGTTTGATGATGCCATATCCGTGGCGCGTGAGATATCTTTTCTGCGCCGGGACATCAACAAGCTACGCAGAATGGTCAGGCCCCTACAGAGGCTGGTTAATGCCATATCCAGTGATATAGAACGTTTCGAGAGTGAAAAGTCACTAGAGTTGTACTTTGGTGATGTCATAGATCATATTGACAAGGTTGTAGAGACGCTAGAGGAGTCCCGAGAGACCATGGAGATATACAAGGATACTGACTTTATGCTAAGTACCGAAAAGACCAACAAGGTGTTAGCCGTTCTTACAATAATCTTTACTCTGGCAATTCCCGCTACGGTAATAGGAACATTCTACGGCATGAATGTGTATCTGCCTGGCGTGGATCCGGACTCACCTGGGGACTATGGTGCCTTTGTGGTTATAGTTTTAGCCTCGATTATACCCGCCATGGTCATGGCAGCATACTTTAGACGGCTGGGCTGGATGTGATCTCATGCAGATTAACAGATATTCTAGTCAATGCATTGCCGGGGTCTTCTAAGAGTACTATCAATAGTCCCGAATCCGGAACTATATCACTGCAAAACCCGGTATAACTATGTCGGTTCAACGCATGACACCCCGAATATGCATCAAATGTTCCATTGTGCGCCATATAGTTCTGTACCTCGCGTCCTGATGGGACAAAGTATACATCAAATGATACATCGGTGGATACAGAATAGCGGAAAGAGGTCGACTCTGCATTCGTACATATGGGGATAAATTGGACGTGGCCTTTGGGTGTAATGTGTTGCGCAGTGCCTTTTATATCCGCAAATATGGGAGTGTAGGGTTCCTGATTTAGTTGTCTTCCTTGGATGTAGTCTATGGTACTCCGCAGCAAGTCTACACCATATCTGTATAGTGGCGGACTCCAACCAACCTGGCAGTCTGAAAAGCCATGTTGGAGTGATACTATCTGCCGGTCCCCCATCTCCTGTACGCTGTTGCTGTTATACTGTATAGTATTATTATGTAGTGGCGTACCATCCCAGGATACGGTTACATCGTACAGTATATTTGCTGATGTGTCCCGGGCATCCAGGTGTATGTATATTGCATATTTGGAGAGTGTCTGCTCGTGTGGTGAACCGTAAACGTGGTGACCATACAGGGCGTTTAGCAGTATGGCCGTAAAGGCCACAATCACTATAAGCACATATGCGATTGCTCTCATAATGGTGCCATATGAGCACCCTCTTATCATTCACTCGTTGAGTTTTAGTATGACACAACTTTGCCATCGCAGAGTAGTTGATAACTCATGCCGCGCTAGGTCCCCCTATAAGAACGAAGGATCTTCAAATTTTGCACAATAGGTAGTGTTCCATATACAAAACACACTCCCAAAACCAATCCGGGTAATTCAGTTATCTCCTAAATGATTATAGACCGTATTTTTATAAAATCAATTTAAGACAGAGGTCCGGACTCTCACATGTCAGATATGTCATATAGGCCGGAACAACCGCAATATACGAAAGTTTAGCGGCCATGTGGACCATAATGTGTCTTGTAAAAACCCGGTTTCGGGCCGAGGTGATAAAAGGCCACAACCATGCATCAAAACACTGCACGGCAGACACCCATAGTAAGCAGACATCTAGGGCGTGGGGGGTTCTTTATATCCGGCCACGACTAGTGTGATGGTCATTAGATGCCAAGCCAAATGTAAAGCTCTGGGATACACAACTACATTACAGGGACAAATCCGTTGTTCTTGATAGAGAAACCTAGATACCTACGGCCGGTACACCACCCATACTGTGCAATAATAATAGTGATACTGCTGCGGCCACACCACACATGAATGCAGGTCAAACACCATACGCATTTCAATATATTCGAAAGTGTTTTGCTTTTTGAAGTTGAACGTGCGTAAAAACGATGACGTGTGTACCAAATGAAAAATTAATGGTTTTTATTACCAATCATGGGTGTTAAAAACGATTTTTTGGTATTGAATAGCAATCATTGGTTATTTATGGTACTTCAAAAAGCAAAACACTTTCATATATTCTATAACGGTTTTCTGTTATCTAGGTGCGACCATCTCGCTCAGGGTGTGCATCAATGGGACTAATCAATTACCCTTAAATTAACTCCAATGATGACAGAGAGTATGATGGCTTCACGCGGATACGATATGACCCCCACCATGTACTCTCCGGATGGTCGCATATATCAGGTAGAGTATGCCATTGAGACGGTCAAGCGGGGAACGTTGGCCATAGGCCTGATCAGTTCCGAAGGGGTCATAATGGCGGTGGAGGAGAAGAGTCGGGCATTACAAACCACGGACAAGACACAAAAGATATTTCAGGTGGACAGCCACATAGGTGTAGCCGCTGCAGGATATATTCCAGATGCCCGTATAATGGTGGATAATGCACGCTTGTTTGCGCAGAATAACAGATTGGCGTACGATGAGGCTGCCAGCATAAATGCTACAGCAAAGTATTTGGCGGATCAATCACATCAGTTTACACAGTATTCCGGTGTGCGGCCTAATGGTGTCTCCCTTATAATAGCTGGTGTTGATCAAAAGGAGGCCGTGTATGTGACAGACCCTAGTGGTACATTTGTCTCGTATGCAGCCGTGGCCATAGGTGCAGGATCGGATGATGTCAACCTGTTTCTTGAAAAGAACTATACATTTAATGTAACACTAGATGCGGCCATAGCACTCACCATCTCTGCAATAACAGAGAAACGCAAGGGAACCGATAATGTGACCAATATAAAGATGGCAAAGATAACTACAAAGTCAAAGATGTTTGAAAAGATATCGGATGCCGAACTGAATTCCTTTGTAAAAAATTCTGGAACCTGATACGGATTGGGCCTGGAGGAGCGATGGGGCCATGTTGTCAATATTTTACGGGATATAATACCAGTATATGACAAGGTGAATACATACATCTCCCTAGGCCACGATAAAGAGTACAGACAAAATGGCATACGGGGGGCAGTTGATAATGGAAATACCATACTTGATGCCGGTTCCGGATATGGTAACATGTCAAAGACTGCCATGGAACTATACAGCGACCTATCTGTTGTAATGTATGATCCACTCCTACCAATGCTGCGCAACACTCTGCAGATACTTGAGGTTGTTCCGGATATGGCAAATGGTATATTTGAGTATCTTCCGTTTCGTGACAAGACCTTTGATGCAGTCATGTGTGGATATTCACTGCGTGATGCCATTAATCTCCGGATAGCCGTTGGTGAGTTGCACCGGGTGACAAAGGATGGGGGGCGGCTCATAGTCGTGGATTTGGGCAAGCCTGATGAACCCATTATTCGTGCTGGTGTCTCGTTCTATCTTCGGGCGATATTACCCATACTAGCACTGGTGGCGGGAGGCCGATTGGGCCTAAAGTTTGCAGCCTTGTATGATACCTACAAAAAATGGCCCACAAACAGCTCCCTCAAAGATATACTGCTGGAAAAGTACGACTCTGTACGGTTTCAGAAGGGCATGATGGGGGGAGCTATAATGGTGGTGGCATACAAATCTGGTGGTAAAATTTAATTTTGAAATAATTATATGCATATATGGTTGGAGCAGATTTTCCTTAACATTATAGGAACTGAGTGGATAATAGTCATCTTTGCAGCACTACTGCTCTTGTTGGGGACAGGCAAGCTGCCCGCCGCTGCTAAAAAGATGGGTCGCGTGGCTGCGGACATAGAGAAGGCCAAGAATGATTTGATGCAGCAGGCACGTCCGGACCTTACCATCAAAATGAGTGGGCCGGTAAATACAGAACGTCAAAAACTTGAAGCCATGGCCAAGTCTCTGGGTATCGAATATGAGGATGTCTCCAATACGGATCTCAAAAAAACCATTCAAGACAAGATTGGTGGCCAATCCAAAGACGCATAATCGCTAGTCTAAATAGGTGCCTAATACTTTGATATGGTATAATGCCCAAATACACTTGTCCCAAATGTGACTCACCCATAACCATTAGGTCCTCCAATAAAAGATGTTTCATATCCTGTACCTGTGGCATATCAATAGCACTACCCGATTATGATG
The DNA here is from genome assembly GCA_009840065.1 of Cenarchaeum sp. SB0662_bin_33. Classification (GTDB taxonomy): domain Archaea; phylum Thermoproteota; class Nitrososphaeria; order Nitrososphaerales; family Nitrosopumilaceae; genus VYCS01. The sequence goes on from VXON01000148.1 coordinate 6,352, forward strand.
ATGAGCCAAACATTGCATATCTAAAATTTCTAGATATTATGGATAAACATGGGGGATCGTCTAGTAAGAGTAAGAGGGGTGGGTCCGGGGGGATTGAGGAGTCAGTAGGAGCTAAAGGGCAGGGGGTTTTTAGTGATGAGTATAAATATAAGAGAGGCGGACCTGAGGAGATTGAGGATCCTACAGAGCCGATAGGTCTTGGTGATGATGACAATAAGAAGCAGAAGCCTGCAAGTGTTGGAGCCGAAGAGCCGACAAGGCGCAGGCGGAGAACAAGGAAGGATGTACGGGCACGGGGGGCTGCCGCACAAAAGATACCCCCAAGGCAGAAGCTCAAAGATGCCCCCAATGCATTACAGGGGCCGCCACCCACATCTCCGTCTGTGCCTAAACATCGCTCAAAGTCCGAGATTGAGGTCATGATAAAGGGTAAAAGTCCCGACGAGACAGTTCGCAGTCTTCTATTTACAAAAGATTACTATGTCTGCCAGTATACCGTATCCGACTCGTCCGGACCAGAACCCGGCGATGCCCCCCACCGGTTACAGATGAACCAAAAACTATCAGAGTATCTCAAGTCCATAGGAATATCACGTCTGCACAAGTTTCAGCAGGAGTCATACAATGTAATTACAAGTGGAAGAGATGTCGTCATAGTAGCGCCCACCGCATCAGGTAAGACAGAGTCGTTTTTGATTCCGATAATGCAGGTTTCCTCTGAGATAAAGAGTCCTATGTTTGCATTGCTTGTATATCCCACAAAGGCGTTGGCCCGGGACCAGTTTGTCAAGATACAGGCCATGGCCGCATCAGTGGGGATAAGCACTGCCGTCTTTGATGGAGATACCCCCAGGCCCGACAAGTATAAAATAATAGAGTCCCCCCCTGAGATTCTGATAACAAACTTTGATATCATAAATTATCATCTCCCACGCCGGACCGGTTTTGCAAGCCTGTTGTACGGCGTACGCATACTAGTTATAGATGAGGTTCACACATATACGGGAATATTTGGTAGTAATATTCACCATTTGATCAGGAGACTTGATCGGGTCTGTACACACAGATTACAGTTGGTAGCCGCATCCGCCACGGTTGATGAGCCGGTTCGCTTCTGTTCTGCACTTCTAGACCGGGATGTGGAGTTGGTCAAGACTGATCAGAGGCGTGGGCGCATAGACACAATAATAATGTCAGCACAGGCCGATGGAAAATTTGACATGATACTAGATGTAACCCGCCAACTTATGGCAAAAAAACACAAGACACTTGTGTTTAACAACTCACATCGCAGCGCAGAGATTATATCATTGAATGCAAAAAGACATAATCTCGACATTCGCGTACATCGCTCCGGCATACCCCTTCAGGATCGCCACAAGGCTGAGGATGAGTTTAAAAACGGAGACCTTATGGCAATCTCCTGTACACCTACCCTGGAGATGGGTATTGATATTGGCGCCGTTGATGGTGTGGTTTCATCGCTGGTCCCTGTAAATCGATTGTTGCAGAGGGTAGGCCGAGCTGCGCGCCGACAGCATAGGGGATACGCGGTACTAGCACTAGGGGATGACCCCATATCCCAGTATTATGAAAACAGTCCTCAGGACTACTTTGAGGACTCTGAGATGTTGTATATAGACCCAACAAACCCCATAGTGCAAGAGTATCATGTGGCGGCCATGTCAATGGATGCCCCCCTGCACACGCAGGATGTACCCATTGAGCATCAACCAGCCATACAGCGATGTGTCGATGCGGGTTTGATACAGGTTCATGATGACAGTATTGTTCCGGTACGCGACAGTATAAATCGTCAGCTTGCAGAATATAGTATTCGGGGAGTGGGTGAGAGTATACGTATAATGGTAAACGGTAGGGAACGGGGTACGCGCGCCCTCCCCATGGCTCTGATCGAGTTGTACACAGGTGCCACGTATTACATGGGTGGGATAGCATACAGTGTTAAGAATCTGGATGTGTACACCTCAAAGACCGCTCGCCTTAAAAAAGCAGAGCCATACAGTGCCAGTACATATCCAGAGTACGTGGCAGTACCCACAATCACAAAGATACATGACACCAGAATGATATGGAATACACAGATGGCTCACTGCACACTAAAGATACAGATGAGTGTTACTGGATATTACAAGAAGAAGAGGCCTGAAAAGATAATACCTCTGGATGTGCCACACACATACGACTATATCACAAAGGGTTTGGTGTTCTGTGCACCACTAGGTGATGTGACACCTGACGAAAGAAACACCCTATATGGGAACGTGTGCCATACCGTTGAGCACATCATTAGAGAGGGTGGCAGCATGATAACTGGTGGTGCCGCACATGATATGGGTGGAATTTCACTAGGGTGCAGGGGTGCAATATTTGTGTATGATAATGCAGTTGGTGGGAATGGTGCTGCCCGGGTCCTGTACGACAAGATGGAGATGGTGATGGAGAGGAGTGCCGAGATACTGCGATTGTGCCCCTGCAGGAATGACTCTGGCTGTCCCCGGTGTACATATTCATATAATTGTGGCCACAACAACAGACAGCTCCACAAACTCGGTGGTCTGATGGTTCTAGAGAGCATAATGCGCGGGGATGAGAGCCGCCTTGAAGATGTATTTTCCAACGGGTTGTATCATACATGATATGTGGTGCGCATTGGGATAAATATGGCTGAATTAATTGATTTTTCATGAAGACTGCGCTGGTAACAGGATGCTCATCAGGCATAGGATTGTATACCGCCATCGCCTTGGCCAAGGACGGCTATGCCGTACATGCTACCATGAGAGACACATCAAAAGATGCCGAAATCCGAAGTGTTGCCAGTAAAGAGTCGGTAGACGTGCTGGTATCCCAGCTTGATGTTAGTGATGAGGCCTCCATATCATCTGCCATAACCTCCATAGCAGAGCAGTCGGGCACAATAGACGTACTGGTGAATAATGCGGGCTTTGGTCAGTTTGGCGCAATTGAAGACACTGCCATGTCAGACTTTAGGAGCCAGTTTGATACAAACTACTTTGGTGTTGTATCGATTATACAAAAGGTGCTGCCATATATGCGCTCCCAAAAGTCAGGCAGAATCATAAACATAGGCTCGGTGGTCGGACGCATGGGTCTGCCCTGCTCACCTGCGTATATAAGCTCAAAATTTGCTCTTGAAGGACTCACCGAATGCCTCAGGTACGAGGTCGATCAGTTCAACATACAGGCCACGGTGATAGAGCCGGGCGTGATAAAGACACAGTTCATCAAATCCATGAAGATAGCCCAGCCTAGCAATGAGGTCTACACAAATATGCTGAACCACATAATGTCGGGCCTAGAGATGATGGTACAGATGGGCACGGATCCCAAGGTGGTAGCAGATGCAGTGCTTGATGCCATACATGAAGAGAGTATGCAGCCTAGATATGTGGTGGGGGCGGATGCAAATATGTTTGTAAATGTTAAAAAATCCAGAACCGATGCCGAATTTGAAGATTTTATGAAGAAGGAGGTGTTTCCTCAATAGGGGGCAACAATGGATGTCCTAAAATGGAAGACGTTACGCCACAATGGCATACTACTACCTCCACCATATATACGTCAAAATATTAAATTAAAGATAAAAGGTAAGCATGTAGAGTTAACTGATATACAGGAGGAGATGGTATATCAGTGGGCAAAAAAAAAGGACACGCCATACGTACAGGATGCCGGATTCCGCAAAAATTTTGTAAACGACTTTATGGCTACGTTTGACAAAAAGACAAAGATTAGATATGGGGATCTGGACTTTGAAGACGCGTTCAGACTAGTAGACCAAGAAAAGGAGGCAAAACTTCTCATGACAAAAGAGGAGAGGAGAGAGCTAGCTGCATCTCGTAAGGCAAAGCGTGAGGAACTCAAGCAAAAGTATGGAGTCGCAATGATAGATGGTGAGGAGGTAGAACTAGGAAATTACATGGCCGAGCCGCCGGGAATATTTATTGGTCGGGGGGAGCATCCGTCTAGAGGCAAGTGGAAACCCCGCATATCACAGAGAGACGTAATACTAAACATGGACAAAAAAGCCAAACCGCCTCCCGGTGACTGGGGGGGAGTTGTGCATGAGCGCAGTAGTGTCTGGATAGCAAAATGGACAGACAAGTTGACCGGTAAAACAAAATACGTCTGGCTGGCCGATACGTCAAAGCAGAAACAAGACATGGACAAGGTAAAGTATGAAAAGGCAGTAATGCTGGCAAACAACATTGACAAAATAAAAGAGTCACTATATCGCGACATGTCTGATAAAAAACTATCAAAGATAGCCACAGCATGCTATCTGATATACAGGACGGCCATGAGGGTAGGAGATGAAAAAAATGAAGAAGAGGCCGATACGGTTGGGGCCACCACCCTGCGCAAGGAACATGTCAGTATAGATAAAAACGTGATAAAGTTGGATTTTTTAGGAAAAGATAGTGTCCGCTGGAAGGAGACCATCACACTAGAAGGGCATGAGATGCAGTTTAGGGACAACATGTTGGATTTAATCAGCAACAAGAAAGAGACTGATGAAGTATTTGATAATGTAAAGTCACAGACGGTAAACAAGTACCTATCAGGCATAATAAACGGGGTCACTGCAAAGGTATTCAGGACATATTTAGCTACAAAAGTGGTTACCAAGTATCTCTCGGAACATGATGATCTAAAGAATGCATCCATATCCCAGATATTATATCATGCCAAAATGGCAAACCTTCAGGCAGCCATGCGATGCAACCACAAGAGGGCCATACCAAAGACTTTCAAACAATCCTTACAGAAAAAGAAGGATAATCTTAAAAAAATAAAACTGCAAAACACATGGGCAAAGACTGAAGAGACGATAAAAAATGTTAAAAAAACCAAGCCAAAGACCGCAAAACAGAAGGAGAAGCAGCGCGAACGGCTCAAGCGGCTTCGCGCAACAGTAAAGCAGAGGAAGCAGAGGCATAACGAGCGCGTGGAGAAGCAGTCGCTACTGATTAATTTGGTACAAAATACCCGGGATTATAATCTTGGAACATCACTCCGTAATTATATAGACCCCCGGGTAATAAAGGCCTGGACCGATGAGATGTCCATAGAGTGGGAGAAGATGTACACCACCGCATTACAAAAAAAATTTTTGTGGGTTGGAAAGGAAAAGACATCTTGGAGTAAGGTAAAGAGTGGCGTGTATAATTTGGATTGACATGCTCTGATATGTAATCGCCCATATGTGAAAAAAAGAATCATTTAATTTCTGTTAAAATACACATAATGTAGTGCCGGGGTAGCTCAGCCTGGTTAGAGTGCCAGTTTGGTGTAAAGAACCCCCTCCAAAGGTAAAACTCATAATCTGGAGGTCGCGGGTTCGAAACCCGCCCCCGGCATATATCTTTCTTGTCAGTATGGTGTCAATCAGACGTACAGTCAATATACGAATGGTTCCTCCTGCATAAACAAAGGGGTTTTTGGATTGTCTAAATTTTGGAGAGTAGCTCGCCAAGGGGAGGGCCATCCTAGAATATAACCGGCTCCGGTGGGCCAAACCGCCTAGACATACCGATACCCTTGCATGGTGCCCCACCAGAGTCGGTGTACTATACAGCACTGCCCTTCAGCGATATAATATACGGATTGCTACCTCATGCAGCATAATAATAAATGTGGTAGAGTGTTGTGCACAGTAGTTGCCAGAATATGAAGAATTTGTAGAAGCACTCTTTGATCAGTTGCATGTAGAACTCAATGAAGAGTCTGAAATCAATAACATATACGAGAACATACCTAGCGATGCTCCCACTTTTGAGACATTAGAGTCCGTATCAAATTCTGTATTTCCGTCCATGCAGCAGAAGGCAGCAGATTTTTTGCAGTTGTCTCCAAACAAAAACCTGCGCTTAGAGTATCCGGAATTATCAGAATTAAAAAATATAAAGGGTAAAAAAGTATTTTGTCATGAAGATTCAGGGCAATATGTGACCAAATTGTTTGGGGCCGTGTCTGCACTTGATGCCAGATGTATAGTGAAACTAATCGAGGAAAATCCGGCTAGGTATCTAGTATATTCCACTTATGCCATACAATACATCTCCAAAATAACCACCACATATGGTGATTATATGGATAATGTCATATTTATTAACAAATTTATACTAAAACGATACCCTGGAATAATACTTCACAAGATGGGAAATACTCCATCCAATTTTGAGCGTGTTCGCTCTGGATACATTGGAGCCTTAAAGATGACAATTCTAGAAGAGTGCATACACTCAATGCAAAAGTCGCTATATGAACAAAACCGCCAGGCGGCAATTGAGGTCAATATGATTAATGAAGAGATTGCCCAAACCATACTACTCATGAATAGTAGAGATGTAAAGGCACTATCGACATATCTGAAACTACAGTCTGTTCCAGACGAATTTCCTTTTGCGCAAAAGGCGAATTTATTCTTCTTTCTAAATCCGGACCACTTTCTGCATAATCAGATTGGGCCGGATATAATGACCTGTACGCATGTAAACATCGACAAAAAAATATCCGAACACTTTCCCGAACTTCTTTCGTTGTACAGAGAATGGCTTCCCTTCATAAAAAGCCACCATGCTGCATTTACCGTAATGGAGGGTATGGCCGCATATGCCCTGAAACATATTTTGGAGAAGGATGTGAATTATTTAGAGTACAAAAATACGTTCATGCCCACAAGTACCACGACATATCAGGTCCGTAAGGATATGGGAATGGATTTTGTTGAATATGTAACGAAAAATATGGGTAATGCGTCCTTTGCAAAAATACTCGAGTCCCCTCCAACCACCAATGAATTAAAGGATCCTGCAAAGTATGTCCAACGTGTTAATCCCAAGGGTGTCGCTAGCTAAAAATATACCACCCAGAGTTTATGCATGACTGCACCTATCTATATTTTTAGGTCCGGTTGCATTATAATATGTCATGCCTGCACATTATATCGGATACCATAGTCACAGACTTGCTGCAAGACTTTTGTTCAGTTATTACCAATAATACGATCCGTGTGTAGATGTTGATTGGAAATTATCATATATTTGTATGAACCAAGCTTTTTTCACAATATAATTAAACCATCAAACACCTCATTT